>NZ_JACJSN010000016.1:0-120493 GCF_014698135.1 Limnothrix sp. FACHB-881 | reverse complement strand
TTCGCTTCAGCCGCCGTTTCCGGTTCGCTTCGCTTTCGCTTCCCCCTCAGCGCTTTATTAAATTAACAACCTTTCTCGAACTTGTCAACACTTTTTGAAAAAAAATTTTCGCGCACATTCCCCAAATTCCCCAAACTCCCTTACAGTAATGCTTTGAACGAATAAATTTTCTTCGATTTTTTATTTGGATATGAGGCGCGCCCCAGAATCGGTACGATCGGGGCGCGCTGTTTTATGGATGACTGAGTGGATAAGGAGGATTCGGTAGTGTTTTTTCAGGATGCGATCGCGACGCTGCATGGGTTTTGGGCAGGTCAGGGCTGTTTGATTGGTCAGCCCTACGATACGGAGAAGGGGGCGGGCACGAAAAATCCCCATACGTTTTTACGGGCGCTGGGGCCGGAACCTTGGTCGGTTGCCTATGTGGAGCCTTGCCGCCGGCCGACGGATGGGCGGTATGGGGAGAATCCAAACCGCTACCAGCACTACTACCAGTACCAGGTGCTGATTAAGCCGTCGCCGGACAATATCCAAGAGATCTATCTAGATTCGCTGCGGGCGTTGGGAATTCGCCCGGAGGATCACGATGTGCGGTTTGTGGAGGATAACTGGGAGGATGCGTCGGTTGGCGCTTGGGGTGTGGGCTGGGAGGTTTGGCTGGATGGAATGGAGGTGACGCAGTTTACGTATTTCCAGCAGTGCGGTGGCTTGGATTGCGATCCGGTGTCGATCGAGATTACCTATGGCTTGGAGCGGTTGGTGATGTATCTCCAAGGGGTGAGTGCGATCGCGGATATTCGTTGGAATGACCGGCTGCTCTATGGCGATGTCCACATGCAGGGAGAAATTGAGCAGTGCCATTACAATTTCGAAGCGTCGGATCCAGAGATGCTGTTTGCGCTGTTTGGGTTGTATGAGAAGGAAGCGCTGCAACTGATTGAGCGGCGTTTAGCGATTCCGGCGTTGGATTTTGTTCTGAAGTGCTCGCACACGTTCAATATGTTGGACGCACGGGGGGTGATTGCGGTGATGGAACGAACGCGCTATATCGGTCGCATTCGCGGGATGGCGCGGCAGGTGGCGAAGCTTTATGTGGAGCGGCGAGAGGAGATGGGGTTTCCGCTGTGTCGATCGACGGCTGGGGTGTTGACGAAGGTTTAAAGGTTTCGAGGGCAGAGAGCAAGGGTTGGGGAAAGGGGGCGATCGCGAAAGTCTTTATACTCGAAAGGACTGATGGGCCTGGCTATTAGGTCTCGATGAGCCGCTTTTGAGAGAGGACGAGGAGAATGGATTTGCTTTCGACGGTTGCAGACCGGCTGACGGAGATTCTGGAGCCGATCGCGGCTCAGTTTCGGGGAATGAATTTGCCGGAACCAGTCACCCATTGGGGCCACCCACTGATGATGGGGATTGTGATGTTTGCGATGGGAACTGCGGCGGTCGTGATGGGCTGGAAGGGCCGCCTGACAGAGCCGAGTGATGCAAAGGTCACAATGCTGACGAGCCATAAGCGCTTGGCTCTTTGGATGACGACGTTTATGGCGATGGGTTACTCGGGCGGTTTGTTGTCGCTGATCATGCAACAGAAGCCGATTCTGGAAAGCCCCCACTTCTGGACGGGGACGCTGGTGCTGGGGTTGTTGGGTGCTAATGGTGCAATTTCCATGTCGAAGTTTGGGGGCGGCCAACCGGCATTGCGGACGGCCCATGCTTATTTGGGGTCGTTGGCGTTTGGAGTCATGGTGCTCCATGCAATTTTCGGATTGCGGTTGGGCCTGTCGCTGTAAGCCATTGGCGATCGGGAGTGGGTTCGATGGCTAGTCTGAGCGCGGACGCAGGGTGCTGATGCGTTACAGACTGGCACTTGACCGAGTCATGAATTGGGGCGATCGGGTGGCAGGATGTCTACTCGATCGCCCTTTTTAATCGCTTCCTGGTTTCAGAACGAGGATTTCACAACGAGGAGCTGAAGCAACGATGACGGGGCCGGCAATTTTGGGGTTGGCATTTGTGGCGGGATTGCTGGTCTGGGGACTGCCGGGTGGCGGGTTGTGGCTGCTGGGCTTGGGGCTGGTGATGGCGGGGGTGCGATCGAGTGCGATCGCCCGGCGGTTGCCCTGGCTTGACCCGAGCTTGAAGCCCTTGTTTTGGGTGGTGGCAGGTTGTGTGGGATTGATGGCCACGCTGTATTTGCAATGGCGACTGCCACAGCCGGGCACGGATGACATTAGCCGCGCGATCGCCCGTTTGGAACATGCCGGCCAGGCGATCGAGCTGGCCACCGTTCGGGGTCAAGTGGACTCGGCTTATCAAATCACCCAATCCGGCAAAGCCAGATTTTGGCTGCAATCCACGCAATTGCTGCAAATTCCAACGGCCACCGGCCCTGCCATCAACCCACCCCCCCAAAATCTAGCCCAGAGCGTCACGGGCCGAGTCTATGCAACGGTTCCTCTGCTCCAAGCAACGGGGCTGAAACCGGGTCAGATGGTGGAAGTGACGGGACGGTTATATCGACCGCAACGGCCCACCAACCCCGGCGGGTTTGACTTTGCTTGGTATTTGCAGCGGGCAGGTAGTTTTGCAGGGATATCTGGGCAAACGGTTCAGACCATTGATGGGGCGGTGCAACCGGATTCTTGGTGGAGCCTCAGTGCCTTCAATCCACAAATGGTGCGCAAGCGCCTGGTGCAATCCCTAGTCAAGGTGATGGGATTTCCGGAAGGCGCGTTTCTGGGAGCCTTGATTTTGGGTCGGCTGGCCGTGGACTTGCCCGCAGATCTACAAACCACTTTTGTGCGAGCTGGCCTGTCCCATGTGTTGGCCGCATCTGGGTTTCAGATTGTGGTGATTTTGGGGGTCTTTTTAGGGTTGATTCGGGTGCGCCCCTTGCCCTTGGCGGTGGCGATCGGGGGTGGAATTTTGCTCGGGGGTTATGTTTGGCTGGCGGGGGCCAGTCCCTCCGTGCTGCGGGCGGGGTTGATGGGGGCAGCGGTTCTATGGGGGATGGCTCAACAGCGCCAAGTGAATTCCTTAGGCGCGTTGCTGGCGGTGGTGGTGGTGATGTTGTGCTGGAACCCGCTCTGGATTTGGGACTTGGGATTTCAGTTTAGTGTGCTGGCCACTTTGGGGCTGGTGGTGTCGGCGACGGCGATCGCCCAGCGGTTGAGCTGGCTGCCGGAGTTTGCGTCGGAACCGATCGCCTCAGCCCTGGCGGCGACAATTTGGACGATTCCAGTGCAACTGTGGGCTTTTTATCAGATTTCTGTCTATGGGCCGATCGCCTCAGCCTTGACCAGTCTTTGGGTATCGGTGTTAACGGTGGCGGGGTTGATTGCAGCGGTGGCAATTGGCCTGTTGCCCCCCTTGGGAAACTGGTTGGCCAGCGGCTTGGTTTATCCCATGCGGGGATTGTTGACCTTTGGAGAATGGATCGCCAGTTGGCCAGGCAGCGCGATCGCCGTGGGAGCAATCTCGATCGGGCAGTTGTTGGTTTTATATCTCCTGCTGGTGGCCGTTTGGCAATGGCCCTGGTTCCAGCGGGCCAATCGTTGGGGCCTAGTGGCGATCGGGGCTTTAGTGGTGGCGATCGGGCCCGGCTGGTTGGCTCGCAGCGGGGAACTCACGGCTACCGTTCTGGATGCGGGCAGCCAACCGATGTTAGCTGTGCGGGATGGAGGGCGCTTGTTGCTGGCGGGAGCTGGAGACTTACCCGTAGCTCAGTTCACGGTGTTGCCCTTCTTGCGCCAACAGGGCATTAACCGCATTGAAGTTGGGGTGGTGATGAGCGATCGCCCCGATCGACGGCGAGGGTGGCTGCGAATCTTGGAACAACAACCGATCGCCAACCTATACGATCAGCCGCTACAAACGGCCGCTTCTAATGTCGATCGAGCCATGGTCAGTGCTGCTCGGGTTCGCAACGGTCGCTACAGCAACCTGACAGCCGGTCAAACCTTGCGCATGGGCCGCGCCAACCTCACGGTCATTGACCCGATCGCCCCCGCCTTAACCTTAGAGTTGGGGAAAGAGCGCTGGTTTCTCCTGGGCAATTGTTCCGTCGCTCAACAAAAACTGCTCGCCCAAACGGGACAGTTACGATCAGTCACTGGTCTTTGGTGGCCAGGCCAAGACCTCGCTCCGGAACTGGTGGCCGCTTTGCAACCCCGCTGGGCGATCGCCTCCACCCGTGAACTAGCGCCCACCGTTACCCCCCTCTTGCGATCGCAGCGGGCGCAACTTTACCAAACCGGCGAAGACGGAGCCATCACCTGGACTGCCAATCAAGGTTGGCGGGCTGCCCTAGACAGCATCCCCAGCGACCAACCGCTTTAGGCTTCAGCGATCAAGGTTGATCAACAGTAATTAATTTACTAACATTCGTTAACGTATGCCAATATTTAGATATGGCATACATTCCTCTCAGAAAAGCGGTCGAATTTCTGGGATTGCATCCAAATACGCTAAGAAAGTACGCAGATGAAGGGAAGATCGAAACCATCCGAAACGAGGCGGGCCAGCGGCTTTATAACGTCGAGTCGTATGGACGCAAGGCAACTCGATCTACCGTTGTTTGCTATTGCCGCGTCAGTTCACCCAAGCAACGAGACGATCTCGCAAGACAAATCCAGTTCATGCGAGATCGCTACCCCGAAGCCGAAATCATCCAAGACATCGGATCAGGTCTCAACTTCAAGCGGAAAGGATTGCAATCCCTACTGGTCAGACTCATGCGCGGCGATCAGCTCCAAATTGTGGTTGCCTGCCGCGATCGACTCTGCCGATTCGGATTCGAGCTGTTCGAGTTCATGGTTCAACAAAACGGTGGCGAACTCATGGTTCTCGACCAATCTGTTCACTGCCCAGAATCAGAACTCACAGCGGATCTGCTCGCCATCCTTCACCTCTTCTCTCGTCGAATGCCCGGACTCAGAAGCTACCGGAAGGCGATCCAGGAAGATCCGAATCTTCCTAACCCCTGATCAAAAAGCGCTCCTGAAGCAATGGTTTGGCGTTTCTAGATACGTCTACAACACCACGATCAAACATCTTCAGGAGCCGGGAACCAAAGCCAATTGGATGGCAGTTGCGCCCATCATCCTGGGTTCGCTTCCCGAATGGGCCAAGTCAGTTCCCTATCAGATCAAAAAGATTGCGGTCAAAGATGCTTGCACGGCCGTTCGAGAAGCTAAAAAGGGCTTCAAAAAAGACGGGCAAATTCACAAGTGCCGTTTTCGTAGTCGCAAAGATCGACAACAAACGATCTACATCCCCAAATCAGCCATCAGTGAAAACGGTGTTTACCACACCATCTTGGGGAAAGCAGCTCTGAAAGAATCAATTCCTGATGGCTTCAGTGATGGTCGGTTGACACTTGCCTATGGTGAGTATTACCTGATCACCTCAACAGAGGTGCAACCCATGCAGTCCGAAAACCAAGGGCGAGTGGTTGCCTTAGATCCCGGTGTCCGCACATTCATGACCTTCTTTGCCGAATCCTCCTATGGATGGATTGGCAATGACTCGAACTTGTTGATTCAAAAGCTGTGCTTCAAGCTGGATCGCCTGATTTCCAAAATCACTAAGGCTAAATCAGCCCAGAAGTACCGCCTCAAGAAAGCCGCCGATCGCCTGCGTTCCAAGGTGCAACATCTGGTGAAAGAACTTCACCACAAAACCGCACGGTTCCTGACTGAAAACTTTGATGTGATTTTGTTGCCCAGCTTTGAATCTTCTCAAATGGTGAGCAAATCACGTCGCAAGATCAAGTCGAAAACCGTGCGGCAGATGTTGACCCTATCGCATTATCAGTTCAAGAAACATCTGGAGTGGAAAGCTTGGGAGTTGGGCAAGATTGCCTTGACCAACATCAATGAAGCCTACACATCTAAAACCGTTTCGTGGACAGGTGAAATCGTCAAGATTGGCGGCTCTCGGGTCATCAAGTCGAAAGTTGATGGGCGATCAATGAATCGGGATCTCAATGGTGCTCGTGGGATTTTCCTACGGGCATTGGTTGATACGCCTTGGTTGAGAGACCATCTCAACTTATGCATTTGTTAGCATCCGTTAGCAAAAAAGTATCGGCTTCAACACTCCAGAATTTAACGGAGTCGCGCAGTGGATTATGAGATTTTTTTAGCGTTCCGCAGCAATGTTTCAGTCATCTCCGCCAACCGATCGAGATCTGTCTTGAGGGTTTGGGCCCGCTCTTTGGCCGCCAACTTCCGGGCGATCGCCCGCCGCGCCACCGGCTCCCTCCCTTGCTGCATGGCCAACAACGCCACCTCATGCCAATCCCGCAGCTCATCCACAGCCCGGTTGTATTGCGGTTGCAAATTATTCCAAACCGGTTTGATATCCGCCAAGGCGCGATCGAGAATAGCCTGCACCTGGGCCTGCTCATCCCCCGACTCCGTAGGCTGATGCAGCACCTGATCAACCCAATCGGGATCCGCTTTTTCCAGAAAAGGCAAAAAGTCTTGTACTTGATGACTCACCGCCCGGCCCGTTTTGCACCAGGTGGCAAAATGCTCGCAATTATTCAGCAGCAGGCTATATTTTGTTTCCCCTAACCGACTGGCCGCGCGCTGGATCGTCGCATCGGGCAAATAGCAAGTGGCATAGCGCTTCACGGTGACCGGTTGCGTGCTGGCAAATTCCAGCAAGGATGTGCGCGTCACCTTGGGCACTTCACCGCGCTTGGAGTAATGGATCACGGTTCCATCACCACAATCAATCCCGTGATGCTCATAGGCACTTTGCAACCCGGCCAGAGATCGCATCACGTAAATTTGGTCGCCCCACGCCATGGGTCAAAATCCTCGTACCAAACCTTAAAACCAACTAACTACGAGTTAAGCGGATCACCACCGCTACAGCGATCGGGAGTGATCACCGACAGTGGCCAACGTAGCGATGATCAACGTAGCGATCGAGAACAGTTACCACCGCCCCTTAGCCCCTGAAGCCAAGAGGGGATCCGATCGAAATCGTATCCCCTCCAAGCTAGCGTTCTTTATGGACTTTCGGAATAACTTTCGGGTGCCGGGCCCGGTGTTCTCAGGAGGCAAACCATTCAACATGACATTGTGGGGTGGTGTTCGGAAGCGTTTGAACCAGAGGGCTGTGGGCAGGTCGGCGCACAGAGTCAGCAGCCAAGCTCAGCAATTCGATTCTCGGAACGGGGACAACCCTTTGGCCTTGGGTGGGAGAGCGTTACCCCAACACCCCCAGTTCGGTTCACAACGGGAACAGAGCAGGAGACGGAGGCAGCTCGCACCGAGTCGATCGGGTTGCAGCGGATGGGAACCGCTAGGGCGCTGGCCTAGGGCGCTTGAAAACGCTCGCCGAGACCCCACTCATGCTTCAGAAACTCCTTGTACATGGTTTCTTTGACGATCATTTGGCGATACAGCTCAACCAAGAATTGCTGGGCCTGCTCAAGGCTCATGTGGGCTACCTGACTTTCGAAGGAGCGGATGTTGAACTGCTGTTCGAGGCTCAATTCAAATGAATGATCCATGGTAGTCACCTCACTGGGTGTAGCGGTTGCGAAGTCCCGCGCGATCGCCGAGTTGTTGTGTCGTCGTAGGGATTCGGCTTGATCGCACCGCAGACGGTCGTTGGTTTCAGTCTTGATCCCCATGGGTGGGGCAACGTCAAGGTTGAATGACCTATCTGCCCTTTAGATTATGACATCTTGTAACGAGTGTTTGACAAAATGCATACAGTTTCATCCAGAGACTGATTGCATTTCCTCATGGTTCCCATCACGGCGGGCGGCCATCCGGATGGCTGGGCACGTTTTCCCGATCACCCTAACGGGAAGCCAAAACCTGTGACCGCGTAATGTTGGAGCGATTGGTTCCATTTTTCCCGGTTGCAATCATCGATCGCGCAGGTCTGAAAACGGCTTCGGGAGAAGAGGGCAAGGCAGCAGGACCCTGCGCCGGCCACTCAAGGCCACAGCCCGATCACAGGGGGCGATCGGGGAGGTGCTAATGATGTAGCGAATTTTTCCGAGGCAAAATGCTTGTGGCCAACAAAGAACACAGAGCCAGCAACCGATGGGTTGAGCCAACCCATCCGCCCAACAGCTCAGCCCCCGAGTCCGCCAGTGGGAGCGATCGGGCTAAAAAGCAACCCCTGCCTGGCATTGACGATCACCAGACAGGGGATTGATGCGGAACTGAGATTGAGCAATCGATCGGGAAGTCGTCAGGAATTAATCAGAAATTTATCGGGATCAAATCAGCAAATTAGTCATCAATCAGCGATGAATACCCGGGTTTCCTGACAAATCATGATGATTTGGGCCTGGCTCTTGTTTCCCGATCGCTCAATCTCGCTCAACATCGCTCAATACCGCCCGATGTTGCTCACCAACATGGCTCAACCTGACTCAGTGGCGATGGAAACGAATGCCCAAAAACACGTCATACATGAAATTCCAGAAATTTTTTTGGTCTCCCAGAATGCCCAGTGTCTGCGGCGATCCTTTCTGATCCAGCAACGGCTTCACCCGTTCATAAACCGTTTTGTAGTGATACCAAGGGATTGAGGGCCAAAGGTGGTGAATCAGGTGATAGTTTTGCCCCAAAATCAACCAATTCAGCAGAGCGCTCGGATAGACCCGTGCATTTTTCCAGCGATTGCGCTCTTCAAACGGCCGATGGGGTAAATAGTCAAAAAACAATCCCAGGGCCAACCCCACCACCAACGCGGGCGAGAACCAGAAATTCATCACATAGCCAATGAAGTCCCAATGGATGCCGGCCCACACAATGCCCACCAGCACCATCCGACTCAGAAACCATTCCAGCAACTCGTACTTGCGCCAGAGCTTGCGTTGGAAGAAGAAAATTTCGTGATAGAAAAATCGGGGTGCAATTAACCACAGGGGCCCGCAGGTGGAAACAAAGTGATCGGGGTCGTTTTTGGGGTCGTTGACATTGGCGTGATGTTGCAGGTGAACCCGTGTGAACACGGGAAAGGCAAACCCCAACATCAGGGCGCTGCTGTGGCCCAGGATGGCATTGACGATCGGGTATTTGTGGGCGGCGTTGTGGGATGCGTCGTGAATGACGGTTCCCGACAGGTGCATCGCCAGCACATTGGCACAAAAACAAATCCAGTCCGGCCAGTGCCATAGCCAATAGCCACAGACGGAGAGCACCACAATTGCGGTGGCGGCCACCATCATTAGCAGCGTGGGGTTAAACAGTTCCTGGGGTGGGTCGAGATATTCTCGCGGAACGTGCTGCACTGCGGTCGTGGGCTGCTCGGGGGCCACCGCGATCGTCATGGTCGCTCCTTGGCTGAGAAACGTTATGGTTTGTTAAAAATACTTCTAAGAATGATACGGCAACAACCCGCAATCCTTTTTAACCAATTGTTGTATTTCTCTAAAGCCTGGTCTTTCAAACCTGCAAAGTCCGGCAAGTTTCGGCCAACCGGTGCAGGGCAATGCTGATGGATCCGATTGCTCAGCATGGGCCAAATCCATGAGGGCGCAGAGGGCGCACAACTGCACGCCCCTGATCAATTAACACTGAAGGCAATGACTAAGAAGGGCAGAAAAGAACCCGAGTCGTGATCGATCAGCCGTGATCCCTAATCAGGAAGGCGCACCTCATTGGCGATCGGTTGGTGTTGCTCGAAGGCGGTGAGGTTTTCAATGGTGGTGCGAGCAATGTCCCCCAAGGCTTCGCGGGTAAAGAAGGCTTGGTGAGCGGTGATGATCACGTTCGGGAACGATTGCAGCAACTGGAAGGTATCGTCCTGAATCACGGTGTCGGACAGGTCACGGAAAAAGAGTTCGGCCTCTTGTTCATAGACATCGATGCCCAGATAGCCAATTTGACCCGATTTGATGCCCTCGATCGCGGCTTTGGTGTCCACCAATTGGCCGCGGCTGGTGTTAATTAGCATTACGCCGGACTTCATCTGATCGATCGCCTGTTTGCTAATCAGATGGTGCGTGTCGTGGGTCAGAGGGCAATGGAGGGAGATGATGTCTGACTGGGCAAACAGCTCCGGCAAGGAGACATAGCGGGCCGTCCCGATCGCTTCAAATTGGGCGTTGGGGTAGACATCATAGCCCAGCACTTTGCAGCCAAAGCCGGTCATGATTTGAGCCAAAATCAAACCGATTTTCCCCGTTCCCACAATCCCGATCGTCCGGCCGTGAAGATCAAAGCCCAACAGGCCATTGAGGGAAAAATTATCGTCCCGCACGCGGTTATAGGCTCGGTGCAGCTTGCGGTTGAGCGCTTGGATCAAACCCACCACATGCTCGGCCACGGAGTAGGGAGAATAGACCGCGACGCGAGCAACGGTGAGGCCAGAGTCTTGGGCGGCACGCAGATCAACGTTGTTGTAGCCCGTGCAGCGAAGGGTAATCAGTTTTGTGCCGTTGTCGGCCAGAAGTTTGAGGGTTTCGGGCCCTCCGTCATCGTTCACGAAAATGCAAGCGGCGGGAAATCCAACGGCGAGGGCGGCGGTGTGGGCTTCGAGGCGAGTATCAAAGTAAACCAGTTCGTGGGGATGACCGGCGTTGGCGTTGGCGGCATCCAAAAATTGGCGATCGTAGGGTTCCGTGCTGAAAACGGCAACTTTCATAGGTTTCCCCAAACTCTAAACGTCCCAAAACCCTTGAATAGGATAACCGACACTAGTGGGGCCGACTGTTGACATGCTCCCTTAATTTCTGAGCATCAGCAGAGTTGGGCCAACGCTGAAGAACGCTGTCTAGCTGGGCCCTGGCCTCGGCCCAACGATCCGACCAAACCAGGGCTTTGGCAATGCCCACTTCAGCCAGTTCCCGATCGGGATGGTCGGGCGGCAGTTGGGCCAGGGCAGCACGAAAGGAGTCGATCGCCCGTTGATGTTGGCCCCAAATCAGGCAGTTTTTCCCCAGCTTCAGGTAAAAACCCGGCCCCTGGGGAGCGAGGGCCAGGGCCCGTTGATAGGCGCGATCGGCCTCGGCCGAGTCTCCTCGGGATTGGTAGAGATCCCCCATTAGGTCTTCGACGATTGCCGCTTTAACCGCTTCTCCCAAGGAATCGAGACCCGTGTGGGCATCCACCACCCGCCGCAGGGCGGCCCGGGCCGCCGTTGGTTGATAGCGAATGGTGAGCAACGCGCCTAGGCGGTAATGCCCCCAAACCAAGTCTGGCTCCAGTTTGAGGACAGTTTGATAGGCTCGGATTGCGCCTTCGTAGTCCATTTGTCGCTCCAGAACCATGCCTAGCCCTAAGTGGGCCTGGGCAAAGTTGGGCCGCAGTTGCAAGGCGGTGCGATAGGCCTGAAGGGCGGCGGTGATTTGCCCAAGGCGATAGGAGTCGTAGGCCAGCTCAAACTGGGCGCTGGCGGCGATCGAGGGTTCCGCTCGGGTGGGGCCGCTGTAGCCATTGCCCCGCAATCCAGAGTCCGTGACCGGTTCTCCTAGGGGCGAAACCTGCCGTTCCAGGAATAAATCCAAGAAGCCATAGATCGGATCTCGCTCGATCGCTTGGTGGTAGTAATCCAGAGCAGCGGTGGGCTGTTCAGCCATCAGGTGGGCCCGGGCCAGCTTGAACAGGGCGATCGTTACGGATGCCTCGGCACTTTCTCCCAAGGCACGGTAACCGGCCAGGGCCGTTTGATACCACTCGATCGCGGTTTCAGGATGCTGGGTGCAAAGCTGCCAATCACCCAGGTTTTCCGCTGCGTCCGGGGGAAGGGTTTTGCTGCGATCGGGAGCCGGTTGCAAGTTTTGGCAATCAATCAAAACCGGCAAAACTGGTGGTTCGGACGTTGGCGAAGGCATGGCCCAGGCGATCGACTGGCCAGGGGCGATCGTCCCTAGCCAAAGTCCCCATCCCACCAAGCCGATTTTGACCCGGCCAATTTTGATCGATCGCAACATCGATGCTTACTCCCTTTCCTGTACTTTAGGGGTCGATCGTTTCGGGATCCAGCCCCAATTCTCGCAGTCGAGCCGCGAGGCGATCGGCACGCTGCTGGGCCTGTTCAGCCCGTTGGCGCTCTTCTGCCGCCTGTTGTTGGGCCTGCTCAGCTTGCTCCCGTGCTTGTGCGGCTTGCTGCTCCGCTTGTTCAGCCCGTTGGCGCTCCTCAATCAGGGTGGAAAAAGGCTGGCCGTCTGGCCGCAGGAGCGTGAGGGTTTCTTCGCCCAGTTGGAACCGAATGCCCAACCGAGGACTGACCCAACTATCCGGTTCATCCACCGGTTCCAGCGCCTCGCCTGCCCCCCGAATCAAGATGCTCAGGTCGTTGCGATCGGGGTCATAGATGTAATATTCCTCCACGCCGTGGCGGTGATAGAACATCTGCTTTTTCATCATTTCGGTTAGGCGATTCCCCGGCGACAAAATTTCAAACACCACCTGCGGAGCGATGTTGTTTTCGCGCCATTGCATGTAGGAACCCCGATCACCCTTGGGTGCGCCAAACACCACCATCACATCGGGCGCTTGGCGGGTTTTGTTGTCGCCTTCGACGGGATACCAAAGCAAGTCGCCCGCTACGAAGACTTGGGGATCGTCGGCGAAAAGGGCAGCGAGGTTGCTGTAAATCGTTTGAATCCAGCGGAATTGTTTGGTGTTGTCTGCCATCGGCTGGCCGTCGCTGTCGGGATACTCGATCGGTTTCGGTTGGATTATTCCCGGTGCGCTGGGGGTTTGGGCAATCATCGGCGGATCCTCACGATCGCAATTGGTCTCATTATGACAAGGGGCGATCGGCCAGGTTGGATTGGGCGATCGCCCCTTAAATAGTGCTAGATGGTTCCGAAGTCCGCCGGGTCAAACACCGCCGGACTCACCCCCTGCACAAAGGCCAACACCTCACTGCCAAAGCGAATTTCCGCCCCACCGCTGACCGTGGCAAAACTGAGGCCACCAAAGGCCAACGGAGCCGCCAGCAAAATCCTGTCCGTGCCGTCTTGGTAATCAGTAATCGTTTCCGTGCCCTTGCCGGAACCGATGATGAATCGATCGGCCCCTGCGCCCCCCGTGAGGAGATCGTTGCCCAAATCGCCCGAGAGCAAATCAGCCCCGTCACCGCCCACCAGGGTGTCATTGTCTTGCCCCCCAAAGAGGGAATCATCACCCAAATCACCCGAGAGCAAGTCTGCACCGATGTTGCCAAACAGGCTGTCGTTGTTTTGGCCGCCAAACAGGCTATCCGCATCACGACCGCCATAAAGCTCATCGTCACCGATGTTGCCGAAGATCTGGTCATTGCCTAGGTTGCCAAAGAGTCGATCGCGATCGCGCCCGCCAAACAGGAAATCCGCACCATCGCCACCCAACAGCGTGTCATCACCCGCATTCCCAAAGAGGCTGTCATCGCCCGCATTCCCAAAAACATTGTCACTCCCGCTGAGGGCCACCACCCGATCGTTCCCGGCCAGGGCATCGGCCGAATCGGCGTTATCGGTCAAGTTCAGGTCATCATTACCGGAAGTGAACTGACCGGTTGGGGGCGGAGTTGTGCCACCGCCACCCACACCAAACTCCGTGGAGCCAATGTCGATCGCCCCATCACGCGGCAAACTGCGCTGATCTGTCGTCACACCGGCCACGGCTTTTCCGGCGTTAATGGCCGGGCTGCCCGCTTGCAACAAATAGCCCAATTGGCCGCCGCCAATGTCTTGCAGGGGCCCCAGCTTTGGATCGGCCACGATCGCGCTGCCGGTAATTTGCGGATCTTTGCCCCCGGGCAACGAGGCGGGAAATTGCAGGTTATTGCCCCCATCGGTCAGGGTGCGGTTGGTTTGGAACGATTCGCTAAAGCTGTTGCCAGCCCGATTGTTTACGAACAAACTGTTCGTGACTTCCACCGAGGACGCATCATTTTTGAAAATGCCGCCGCCAAAGCCACTCGCGGTGTTGTTAGCCAAGGTGACATTAATTAGTCTGTTCGCCTGATTATTGGCAAAGAAAATGCCGCCGCCAATTCCCCGCAGCGGATCGGGATTCACCGCTTTGTTATTCCCGATCGTGGTGTTGATGATTTGCACTGAAGCATCTTCCGCAATCCAAACCCCGCCACCTTGAGTTTCAGCATTGTTATTGGCGATCGTGCTGTTGCGAATGATCGCATCACCCACGGCCAAGCGCACACCGCCCCCCAAACCATTCCCGCCCGGATCGGCCACCACGGTGTTGTCAACAATGATTGAATTCTCAATCAACGCCTTGTCCGGTCGGTAGGGATAGAGCGAAAGCGCCCCCCCTTGAGCAGCGGCTCGGTTGGCTGAAAAGTAGCTGCTCCGAATGATCATTTGACCACCCACCCCATCACCAAATTTGCTGGCAGCGTCAGCGTAGATGGCCCCGCCTTGGCCCCAAAAGGCCGCGCCGCCTTTGCTGGAATCGTTGCCCAGAAAACGGCTGTTTTCCACTAGCAATTCGGTTTGGATCGTGCCAATCGCCCCGCCGTTGGTTCCTTTGTTGTTGGTGAATTCGCTGTTGCGCACCACCAGCGTCGTTTCGGCCCAACTTTGCACCGCGCCGGCCCCAAACTCCACGATCGAGCCGCTATTTTTTTGGCTGGCTCGGTTGTTGTCAAAGCGGCTGTTGGTGATCGTGCCCTTCCCCTGAAACTCCAGGGACACCGCACCACCGGAGAAGTTTTCCGCCTCGTTGTTGCGGAAGGTGACGTTATCGATCGTCAGGTTGACGCGAATGTCAGTGCCAATCCCCGCGCCGGAAGTGCTGACGTTGGTGGCTCCTCGGGTGCGCCCATCGGCCACGGTCAGGTTGCGAAACGTGGCGGAACCGCCCTGCTTGCTGACATAAAACACCCGGCTGCTTTCGTTGCCGCTAATTACCAGCCCTGGCGCATTGGCTCCATCGATGATGATGTCCCGATCGACCAACAGTTGGCCACTGGTGAGGCGAATGGTTTGGTTGGCCAAGTTAGGGGCAAAGGTGATGGTGTCGCCATTGGGGGCCGCCGCCAAGGCCGCACGCAGGGAACCGGGGCCGTTATCGGCCAGGGAGGTAACGAGTGTCATAGATTTCCAGGAGAGACTTGTTGAGGCCTGTTTTAGCAGACGCAGCTTCCTCAATTCGAGTGCCGCCGCCTGTGCCACTTACCTCAGGAGCACCCTGGATCTAAACAACCAAATCTAAAAAGCCAAATTTAAGAAGCCAATAAAAAGTCCAAACCGATTTCTATAAAACCGGCTCCTCAATCATCTCATTGCTCAAAATCAGAAATCAACAAAAACAAACTCAACCAATCCCAAATCAAAAAAGACAAGGGGCTGAAGCCCCTTGCCCCATAGCAACTGGTGCTTGGTGAGTGTCTGAAAATACGTCTCAGGAATCCGCTTAGCCCTTCAGCCAGCGAGCCACATCCTTGGCGTGGTAAGTCAGAATCAAATCTGCGCCCGATCGCTTAAAGCTGGTCATGGTTTCCATCACCACGCGTTGCTCATCAATCCAACCGTTGAGGGCCGCCGCCTTCACCATCGAATATTCACCGGAAACGTTATAGGCCGCCACAGGCAAATTGCTAGCTTCCTTCACGCGCCAAATGATGTCCATGTAGGCCAGAGCCGGCTTCACCATCAACATATCCGCCCCTTCAGCAATGTCCAGGACAATTTCCTTGATGGCTTCCCGTCCATTGGCCGGATCCATTTGATAGGTGCGGCGATCTCCAAATTGCGGGGTTGATTCAGCCGCATCTCGGAACGGCCCATAGTAAGCCGAGGCATATTTGGCGGCGTAGGAGAGGATTGGAATGTCTTGGAATTTAGCCGCATCCAAGGCTTCCCGAATGGATTTCACAAACCCATCCATCATCCCCGAAGGTGCAATGATGTCGGCTCCGGCATTGGCTTGGGCAATGGCGGTTTTTTTCAGCAATTCCAAGGTGGGATCATTCAGAACTCGTCCGCTGAGATCGCCCGTTTCCAAATAGCCACAGTGCCCATGGCTGGTGTATTCGCACAGGCAAGTATCCACCGCTACCACCAAATTGGGCACGGCTTTTTTCACGGCTTCGGTTGCCTTTTGGACAATGCCGCAATCATGCCAAGCACCGGTTGCATCGGTGTCTTTTTCAGCGGGAATTCCAAACAAAATGATGGCAGGAATTCCTAGGTCATAAACCTGTTTGGCTTCTTCAACAATTTTGTCGATCGAGAGTTGATAAACACCCGGCATCGACTTTACTTCGTTCGCCACCCCTTCACCCGGTACAGCAAACAACGGGTAGATCAAATCGTTGGTGGTGACGACGGTTTCCGCAACCATGCGGCGCAGGGTTTCGCTAGTCCGCAAACGACGAGGGCGATGGGTGGGGAACATAGGGTGTTAAAGGATTGAGTCTCAAAAACAGGGAGGCCGATCGGCGTTTTTAGCGTAAAGCCTGAGGGGCCAACGAAGATGAGAGCGTAAAGATACGTAAAGTTTGATCAGGAAAAATGTGCTCAGGATTCACTGATTTGCTCGGAATTTGCTCGGAATTAGTTCGGGATTGGCTCAGGATTGGCTCAGGATTATTTGTTCAGGATGAGTTTTGGGCAGTTTGCCCGCTGCGATCGCTCCCTGGATCAGCGAGGGAGCAAAGCGGCACGATCAGCACAAATGAGTGCAAATAAACATTACAAGCCGCCAAGTCCTCAGGATGCTGTCCCCAAAAGTCGATAGAACTAAGGTATCGATGTTTTAGTTGCCCGATCGTGTTGCTGTGGCGTAGTTGCTAACACGAGTCGGTTGACCTTGGGTTGAAACGTTGAAACTCGGTTGAGACGGCCGCCGCACATCGTCGCCCGCATTGACCGGTCAGGAGGTGTTTATGGGATGGCAACTTGGGCAATGGCAGTTCGAGCCTTGGCGCACCGATTCGCCCCAACCGGATCAGTCGGATTGGCTGGCAACGTTGGCCCACTGGTCAGTGTTCCTAGGCTGCGGTTTGGGAATGGTGACCCTGGCCCCGATCGGGGTCGATCGCGCAGTGTTATTGGAATTGGTCTGCTGCGGTTTGGCGATCGCAATTATGGTGGCGGCTCCTGACCCCCGTGCTCAGGCCAACGCCCGATCGGCTGTGAATTTTCATCTCAACGTTTTGGTAGCGGCCGCCCTTTGTAGCGCCCTGGTAGGAATTCCGTTTCTGATTGCCCTGACGATTAAGGCGCTGGTGTCGCCCCTGTTGGCGGCCGCCCGCGTGGCTGAGGAACCAGGCTATATCCATCACTACGATTTCCTGTGGCAATGGCTGAACCCCGATCGCGATCGGGTGGGGATTTAACCAAACGGGACTCTAACCACGCAACAGCCGCACAGCAGTGCAGTAATCCAACCAGGCCGCCCGGCGGCCATCGAGCCGTCATGATCGCTCAGCGGCTGGCCATGGACGACAGGCCCTAAGCTGGATGGGTCGAAATTTATTGCGCTTCAGGAATTATTGCGCTTCAGGAATCCATGACCGCTCTACAAAAGCTTTACGAAGGCAAAGCCAAAATCCTGTACGCCACGGCGGATCCCACCATTCTGTTGGCCTGTTACAAGGACGATGCCACGGCGTTCAATGCCCAAAAACGAGGGACGATCGCGGGTAAAGGGCGCATTAATTGCACCATGTCGGAACACCTGTTTCGCAAGCTGGAAGCGGCGGGCGTGCCGACACACTTTGTGGACTGCCCCGCTCCCAATGAAATGAATGTGCGGGCCTTGACCATCGTGCCGTTGGAAGTGATTGTGCGGAATTTTGCCGCCGGTAGTCTTTGCAAACAAACGGGCATTGCCCTGGGTACGCCGCTGGAACCCCCGTTGATTGAGTTCTGCTACAAGAACGATGAATTTGGGGATCCGTTGGTGACGGAGGGCCGAATCTACGCCATGAAGTTGGCCACGCCAGCTCAGGTACGAGAAATTACGGAGCTGACCCAACGGATTAACGAAATCCTGCGCGACTTTTTCCAGCAGTGCGACATTATCTTGGTGGACTTCAAGATCGAATTCGGCATCGACTCCGGCGGGCGGATTGTGCTGGGGGATGAGATTAGCCCGGATACCTGTCGCCTGTGGGATGCCAAGGAAACCGACCCGATCGCCCGAGTGTTGGATAAGGATCGCTTCCGCCAAGATTTAGGAAACGTGGAAGGGGCTTATCAGCGAGTCCTGGAAAAGGTTTTGGCGAATTAGAGATCCCCTGGCCACTCTCAAGCGACAAGCTCCTGCGGTAGGATTGCACTGTTTTGGTTGTTGGTTGGGTTGTCGGTTAGCGAACCGAATTCAGATGGAGTGAGATGGCTCCCGGTGGCGCGTGGTCGATTGCAATCCTCGATCGATGTCCGACCCCTAAATTCGGAGCAACGGCGCAGCAGCGAGCCTCAAACCCATCTCAATGGCTAAATTGGACGCTAACCCGTTGTTTCCACCGCCACATCGAAAGTTGGCTGCGTCCTAAGGTGAGGAGTGTATGCGTGTTTTGCGTTTGATGATCCTGTGGCCAGTGCTGGCTGCAAGTGCCACGATCGTCTTGGTGACCAGTCCAGCAGCCCGTGCGACAGAACCACCCACGGCGACGGAATCGGCAGCAGCATCAACGGCGGAATCGGCAACGAAGCCAACCACGGACTCGGCATCGGCCACCCAGTCAACGGCGGAGCTAGCCACGGAATCCGTAGCCGCGACTCCGGAGTTGTCGCCGGTTTCCCCAGCGGTCATGGCCAATCCTGTGCCACCCGCCCCGATCGCGGTGGCCGCCGGCCCGACAGCACCAACCCCAACGGCCAACCCGGTCAACGGCCCGATCGCCGCCGGGCCCGCACAACCCAGCCCCCAGCCCTCAACCGGGGCGATCGCCCAAGGGGAACCTGCCCCCAGCCCAGCCACCGAAGAACCCGCCGCCCCTGAGCAAACCCCAACCGAAGCCAGAGTTCTGGTTGCGGAAGTGGTTGTGGCCGGCGCAGAAGCCACCTTGCAAGAGGAGGTTTACAAAGTCATTCGCACCCGGCCAGGTCAAACGGCCACCCGTAGCCAACTGCAAGAGGACATCAACCGCATTTTTGCCACGGGGTTGTTCGCCAACGTGCGTGCCGTGCCGGACGACACCCCCTTGGGGGTACGGGTCACCTTTGAGGTCACCCCCAACCCGGTTTTACAGGCGGTGCGAATCGAAGGCTCCACGGTGCTGCCAGCCACGGAAATCGATCGGATCTTCAGCCCCCTGTATGGCTCCACCCTGAACCTGAACAAGCTGCAAGAGTCGATCAAACAGCTCACCCAGTGGTATCAGTCCAATGGCTATGTGCTAGCCCAAGTGGTGGGATCGCCGCGCGTGGGTCGAGACGGCAACGTGACCCTGGAAGTGGCGGAAGGGCAAATTGAAGACATTAAAATCACCTTCCTGAACGACGACGGCAAACCCACCAACGAAGATGGCACAACGGTCACCGGCCGCACCCGCGATTTCATTGTGTTCCGCGAAATGGACACCAAACCGGGCGCAGTGTTTAACCGCGATCAAATTCAGAAGGATTTGCGGCGCGTCTTTGGGCTGGGCATTTTTGAAGATGTGCAGTTAACCCTCAATCCCGGCACGGATCCGCGCAAGGTGGATGTGTCGGTGAATCTTCAGGAGAAAAACACCGCCGTTTTGGGAACGGAAGTGGGCTTTAGCTCCACCAGCGGCATTTTTGGTTCCGTCAGTTTCCAGGAACAAAACCTGGGGGGCAATAACCAAAAGCTGGGCGCAGAAGTGCAACTGTCGGAGCGGGGTTTGGGCTTTGACCTCAGCTTCACGGATCCTTGGATTGCGGGTGACCCCAACCGAACGTCCTACACGGTGAACCTCTACAAGCGGCGATCGATCTCGCTGATTTTTGATGGGGGTGAGCGCGAAGTGGAGTTGGACAATGGCGATCTGCCTCGGGTCGATCGCACCGGGGGGCGCGTGGTCTTTAGCCGGCCCCTGTCCAGCACCTGGAGCGGCTCCTTGGGGGCAGAGTTCCAGCATGTGCGCATTGTCGATCGCGATGGCGACCTCAGCCCCGAAGACGAAGATGGCAACCAACTGGCCTTCAACGAGGACGGCAAGGACGACATCTTCACCCTGCAACTGGCCTTGACCAACGATCGCCGAAACGATCGGGTTACCCCCACCCAAGGCTCCTTCTTCCGGGTGGGTCTGGATCAAGCCATTCCCATTACCGGTATTTTCTTCACCCGACTGCGGGCCAACTACAGCCGCTATTTCCCGGTGGAATTCACCAAGTTCACCGCCGGCCCCGAAACGATCGCCGTGAACCTGCAAGCGGGCGGCGTGTTTGGAGACTTGCCCCCCTATGAAGCTTTCCCCCTGGGCGGCACCAACTCCGTGCGCGGGTTTGATGAAGGCGAGGTGGGCAGCGGTCGCTACTTCTTCCAATCTTCGGTGGAATATCGCTTCCCCCTGTTGAAGGTAACGGAACAAATTCCCGTGGGCGGCGTGCTGTTCCTGGACTTTGCCACCGACCTTGGCTCTGGGGAAGATGTGCCCGGGCAACCGGCCGTTGTGCGTGAAAAGCCCGGTTGGGGTGTGGGCTATGGGGTTGGACTGCGGGCCCGCACGCCCTTTGGCCCAATCCGGCTGGATTATGGCTGGAACAGCGAGGGCGGCAATCGACTGCACTTTGGTATCGGTGAGCGGTTCTAGGGGCAATGCAAAGGGAATTACCAACGGCATTAGAACCAGAACTGCAAGCGGAACCCCAACCGGAACTCGCAATGGTCGGGCCGTCCTCGGAGGCTATGGCGATCGCGCCGGAGATCCAGCGCCCGATCGCCCCCCTGCGCACCCTCGGCCAGGCCTTTAGTCGATCGGGCGTGGGGCTACATTCCGGATTGCCCGTGACCCTGTGGGTGCAGCCCAGCTTGGAACCGGGTATTCGGTTTGTGCGCACGGATTTGCCCGATCGCCCGGTCATTCCCGCGCGTTGGGATTTGGTTTCTCAAACGCAACTGTCCACGGAGGTTCGATCGCC
The DNA here is from genome assembly GCF_014698135.1 of Limnothrix sp. FACHB-881. NCBI lineage: Bacteria > Bacillati > Cyanobacteriota > Cyanophyceae > Pseudanabaenales > Pseudanabaenaceae > Limnothrix > Limnothrix sp. FACHB-881. The sequence continues at coordinate 99,504 of NZ_JACJSN010000016.1, read as the reverse complement.
CCAAGATCCGCAAGCCACCGTCCGCACGATCGAGCACCTGATGGCCGCCTTGGTCGCCTGTGGCGTGGGGGTGGCCCAAGTGGAAATTAATGGGCCCGAAGTGCCCCTGTTGGACGGTTCCGCCATTGAATGGTGTCGGGCGATCGCCCTGGCCGGTCTGCGGGCCTTGCCGAGCACCCGCACGCCAGCAACCGATCCGGCAACCATTGCTGAACCCCTTTGGATCCATGAGGGCGATGCTTTTGTGGCCGCCTTGCCCGCCGCAGAACTGCGATTTAGCTATGGGATTGACTTTGCCCTACCCGCGATCGGCAACCAATGGCACAGTTGGTCACCCGGAGCAGCCTTCTGCCCGATCGAGCCGGAACCCCAACCCGGCTCCTTTGCCCACGACATTGCCCCTGCCCGCACCTTTGGCTTAGCCCACCAAATTGAACAACTGCGGGCCGCCAACCTGATCCGAGGTGGCAGCCTGGACAATGCCCTAGTCTGTGGCGAAGCGGGCTGGCTGAATCCGCCCTTGCGGTATGAAAATGAGCCAGCGCGTCATAAAATCTTAGACTTAGTTGGCGACTTGGCCCTGCTCGGAACCATTCCGCGCGCCCATTACTTGGCCTACAAAGCCAGCCATCGTCTTCATGGGCAACTGGTGGCCAAACTGGCGGCAATGATTGGCAATGGGTCTTCGATCGAAAGTCGGTCGGCAATTGATTGATCGAACCTTGATCAGTCATCGATCGAACCTTGATCGGAACCCGATCGGCAATGAGTCCTCGAAAATCAGTGCCAGCCCAGGGTTCCGCCATTGCTCAGTCACCATCCATCCAATTGCCCAGCAGCGGATAGGCACGCCCATCCCTCACAGGAGTTCGTGACCATCCGTGGTTTTGCCCGCTCGATCGCCCACTGGCCCGTTGTTTAGGTTGCAAAGTCCTATGTCCACTGTTTCTGCTCCAGAACCCGTTGTCACCGCCCAGACCCAGGACACAACCACAACGGATCAGGCCGATCGCCCCGTTGGGCCCACCACCTTCACCGTTGAAGACATTCACCGGCTGCTTCCCCACCGCTACCCCTTCGCCTTGGTCGATCGAATCATCGACTATGTTCCCGGTAAGCGGGCCGTGGGGCTAAAAAATGTCACCTTCAATGAACCCCACTTCCAAGGCCACTTTCCCAATCGCCCGATCATGCCAGGGGTGCTGATTGTGGAAGCCATGGCTCAGGTGGGCGGCGTGGTGCTCACCCAAATGCAAGACAACCCCGGACAAGGATTGTTTATGTTTGGGGGCATTGACAAGGTGCGCTTCCGTCGGCCCGTGGTGCCCGGCGATCAACTGATCATGACCGTCGAACTGCTTTGGGTGAAGCAAAAACGCTTCGGCAAAATGCACGGCCGGGCGGAAGTGGAAGGGCAACTGGCCTGTGAAGGCGAGTTGATGTTCTCCCTGGTGGACTAGCGGACTAGTTGACGAACTAGACTTTTCAGCATTGGCTAAACGTATTAGTGTGTCAGGGCAGCGCGATCGCACCGATCCCATGAAAGCAGCGATTCATCCGACGGCGATCGTTCATCCCGACGCAGAACTCCATCCCACGGTGACAGTCGGCCCCTATGCCGTCATTGGCCCCGCCGTTTCGATCGGGGCCGAAACTCAGATTGGCCCCCATGTGATCCTTGACGGTTACACCACCTTGGGGGAACGAAACCAAATTTTTGCAGGAGCCGCGATCGGCACAGAGCCTCAAGATCGCAAATATCAAGGGGCCCTCAGCCAAACGATCATTGGCAACGACAACAAAATTCGCGAATACGTGACCATCAACCGCGCCACCCACGAAGGGGAAGTGACCCAAGTGGGGGACGGAAACCTGTTGATGGCCTACAGCCACGTGGCCCACAACTGCCTCATTGAAGATGGGGTGGTGATTGCCAATGGGGTGGCCTTGGCGGGCCATGTGACGATCGAGTCGCGGGCCACCATTGGCGGCGTGTTGGGAGTTCATCAATTTGTCAAGATTGGCCGGTTGGCCATGGTCGGCGGCATGAGCCGGATCGATCGGGACGTGCCGCCGTTTATGTTGGTGGAGGGCAGCCCCGGCCGGGTGCGCACCTTGAACCGCGTGGGGCTGAAGCGGGCCGGCTATGACGAGCTAGACAACGGCCTGACCACCCAAACCCTGAACAAAGCCTTTCGGATTTTGTATCGTTCTGAGGCCACGCTGGAGCAAGCCCTTGAGGAGCTAATGCTGCTGCCCTCCTGCGAAGCGTTGCAACACTTGATTCGGTTTTTGCAGCAGTCTAAGGAGGGACGGCGGGGCCCGATGACCGGCCGCAAACCCCACCGCAGCAGCCATGACTAAATTGGGAACGCCCGATCGCCCTTTGCGGATTTTTCTGAGCACGGGGGAAGTGTCCGGGGACTTGCAGGGGGCCCTGTTGATCCAGGCCTTGCAGCGAGCGGCCGCGGCTCGGGGTCAGGTTTTGGAAATTACGGCGCTCGGGGGGCCGCGCATGGCGGCGGCGGGGGCCCGGCTGATTTTTGATACGAGTGCGATCGGTTCGATCGGCCTTTGGGAAGCTCTGCCCTTCGTCATTCCGACCCTGAAGCTCCAATGGCAAACCAAGGCCACCCTCCGCCAGCAACCGCCCGATGTGGCCGTTTTTATTGACTACATTGGCCCCAATTTGACCATGGGCCATTTCTTTAAGCGCCAATTGCCCCAAGTGCCCACCGCTTACTACATTGCGCCCCAAGAGTGGGTGTGGTCTTTGGGCGATCGCAACACCACGCAGGTGGTGGGGCTGACGGATGTGATTCTGGCAATTTTTCCCCAGGAAGCCACCTACTATCAGCGCTACGGAGCCGCCGTGAAGTGGATTGGGCATCCGTTAATCGATCGCTTGGCCCAAGCCCCCGATCGGGCTACCGCCCGCCAACATTGGGGACTGAGCGCCGATGAATTGGCGGTGGTGTTGCTGCCGGCTTCCCGTCGCCAAGAGCTAACACTCTTGATGCCCAGCCTTTTTGCGGCCGCTCGCCAAGTGCAGGATCATCACCCCAAGGCTCGGTTTTTGATTCCGGTTTCTCTGCCCGCTTACCGACCCGCCATTGAACAGGCGATCGCTGAATTTGGTCTCCAGGCGGAAATTGTCGGTGATAGCCTGCTGGCCATGGCCGCCGCCGACTTAGCCTTGACCAAATCTGGCACGGTGAATTTGGAGTTGGCGCTGTTGAAAGTGCCGCAGGTGGTGATTTACAAAGTGAGTCCAATCACCGCTTGGATTGCCCGTCATCTGCTGAAGTTTTCAATTACGTTCATGTCGCCGCCCAATTTGGTGGCCGAACAGGCGATCGTCCCGGAGTTGATGCAGGAACAGGCCAGCCCCGATCGAATTGCCCAAGAGGCGATCGCCCTGCTGCAACCTGATCGGGCCGCCCAGCTTCAGCAGGACTACCAAGCCATGCGCGATCGGCTCGGGGGCGACGGCGCAACCGATCGGGCGGCCCAGGAAATCTTGAACCTGATTTAAGCGCTCCTAGCTTGCAGAAATGAGGGGCAACAACCGCAGCCTTTAATGCTCGAAAATATTCTCGTATTGCAGCAAATCGAGTTGCACGATCGTTTGAAGAGCCACAAAGCATTGTTGGGCCAATTCCCAACGCTCTTCACGCTGCAACATGGCCATTAATTTCTGCCGAGCACTGAGCAAATAGCGCACATCATTGGAAGCATATTCCAATTGCGCCACCGATAAATTCACCGCATTTCCCCAATCGGAACTCTGCTGGCGTTTATCCAACTCCACCCCTTCCAGTTCATTAATCAGGTCTTTGAGGCCATGTTTGGGGCTGTAGGTACGGGCTAATTTACTAGCAATTTTGGTGCAAAAAATGGGGTTCGTGGCAATCTCCAGGTGGTATTGCAACATGGCCACATCAAAACGGGCAAAGTGGAAAACCTTCTCGATCACCTCATTTTCCAAAAGCTGCTTCAGGTTTGGTGCGGCAGTTTGCCCTCGGGCAATTCGCACCACGGCCACTTGCCCCGCCGGATTACAAATCTGTACCAAACAGAGGCGATCGCGCCAGGGTTTAAGGCCCATGGTTTCCGTATCGATCGCCAGGGCAGAGGCTTGGCGATAGTCAGCTAGGGCTTCCGCTGATAAATCTTGTTCAAAAACCTGGAAATTTTCTAGCATTTTCTTCAGAAATCACGGATTAAATGAATGTTAATCGAATTGGCATTAATTGAATTGAATTGACACCAACCCAATTCCTTGAGCATTCACCCAATTGCAGCCTTTCCCTGAAACCATGGTTAGGTTCCATCACAGATGCCATGAATCAGTGATTAGGTGAACCATGATCAACCCAGGAAGGCACTCAATTCATACTAGCCAGCTTGGTACTCGCCAATTCGAAATTCACAAAATTAGCAATCCCCAAATTAGCATTAACCCAATGGACAATTCGCAAATTAACATTATTCAATTAGCAGAATTAACTCAATCTAAAGAAATAGCCTGTTCATCCACCCATAAGAGGATCTCTGAAAAGCCAAAATTGCTACTCTGTCCGCTCCAGCGATCGACGTAGACAAGGGGCTTAAGCCCCTTGCCCCCACAACTATTGGTGTTTGGCACAGGCCAAAAGATACTTTTCAAACATCCTCTAAGCGCCTAAAGCTAACGCACAGAGCAAACACCCAGAAATAGCCTGATCCAAATTCCGCAACTCCGGTGCTCGCGCTGGGATCCTGAACAATCAGTCCCTTATGGTTGCGGTTCAACTTCCGGCTGAGGGTTAAATAAGGGCTGATTTTTTGGTCTTGGGCCCATGGCGCGGATGAATATCCCTAGAATGGGGGCGTAGTTTTTGCTGCAATCGTCTAGCACGCGCCCCAGTGGTTCAGTATGGATGCTTCGGATAGGGCTGAGAAGGCTGAATCGAACCAAACTGCCAAGCCTTCCTCGGCGGCGGGAGTTGGCCCCCAAGTGTCAAAACGCTCGCGCCCCGATCGCGCTTCAGAGTTGGAAGCTGGCTTGCTGACGGTGATGGGCAGTGCCGAAGTGCCGGAAGCGGTGCGCGATGCGAATCAACAGGCGGTGAATGGGCCGGCGCGGCCCCAGGGGCGGCCCTGGCTGGGTATTTTGGGGGGATTGTTGGGCCTTGGGGCGATCGCGGCGGGCGGTTTTGCCTACCTTTGGTCAGCGCGACAGTTGCCCAATACCTGGCAAGCACGCTTAGACCAAATGATCGGTAGCACCCCCAGCCCCACGGCTCCCGCCAGCCCTACGCCGGATCCCAACTCCCTGTTGGGCCATTTGCCCTACGAAGAAGCACCCCAATCGGAACTTAGCCCCATTAGTAACGATGGCCAGATGCGATTGCGGCGATCGGCAGCTCGGGCCTATCGCTCCATGGCCGCTGCGGCTCGGGCGGATGGGGTGAATTTGGTGGTGCTGTCGGCGTTTCGCTCCGTGGAGCAACAACAGTCCGTGTTTTTTAACATCAAGGCTGCCCGCAACCAAGCGGCTACCAAGCGGGCTGAGGTGAGTGCGCCCCCCGGCTATAGCGAACACCACACGGGCTACGCGGTGGATATTGGGGATGCCAATGCGCCTTCAACCAATTTGAATCAGAACTTTGAACGAACGAGAGCTTTCCGCTGGCTGGCGGATCATGCGGCTCGGTTTAATTTTGAGTTGTCGTTTCCGGAGGGCAATCGTCAAGGGGTGTCCTATGAACCTTGGCATTGGCGCTTTGTGGGCGATCGCAACAGTCTGGAAACCTTCTATAAGGCTCGTCAGCAAGGGGTTGAACGATCGGGGAGTGGCCCCGCTGGGACTGAGGTTCCTGAATCTACGCCAACTCCAACCGATCGCCCCGGTTCGCCCTCTGGGTCTGATGAGATGGACTCCCCGATCGAGTCGCGCCCTGATGCGGTGGATCAGCAAGATCGCGAAAGCCAGGATTCTCAGGATTCTAATAACTCACAGCCTAATAACTCGCAGCCCTCTCCTCGCTCTCTGATCGATCGCTCCTAGGTCTTAGGCTTCCGAAGTCTAGGCAATCGGAGTTGCGCCAAGGGACTGAGGGCACAACCCCAGAAAAAAGCTTGGCGCACCGTGGCAGTCAGCGCGATCGAGAGATCGGCATCTTGGCGCAAGGATCGCAACTTCAGCGCTTTGTAGCCATTGGCAACCATGATTCGCAGCGCCAACCCGGGCCAGGCGATCGGGGGGGTAATGATCCGTTTGAGGGCAAAGGTCGCCAACCCACAGGCCCGCGCCAGGCGAATGAGATAGGCGCGATCGAGTCGCCAAGCGGGAATTTGGTGATGGGTTTTTAGGCGGGGTGCAAACCAAATTTCCCAGCCCGCCCGCGCCAGATACAGCAAGGGTTCATAATCATCCCCCTGCACGAAGCGGCCGGCTAATTTCCCGCTTAATTGGGGTTCCGGGGGCACGGTGGCCAACCAAGCAGCTCGATTGACAATCAACGCCGCAGCGGGCGGGAGGCGCAACTGCTGGACCAGGAAGGGGCCGGGGCGATCGGCAAACTCAGGATAGCTGCGAATGGCTAAATAGCCTTCCAAGTCACGCAGGGCCGGCGGCGGGTCGATCGCGTAGGCTCCCAAGACCTTGCCCCCAAAGGCCCCGACTTGAGGATGAGCCTCCGCAAAGGCGATTGCCTCCCGTAGCCAGTCCGGTTCCGGCCAGTTGTCATCATCCAAAAAGGCCACCCAAGGGGCCGCCGTCAACCGCACGGCCCGTTGTCGGGCAAAGGCGGCTCCCTGGCGTGGTTCTTGGCTGATATGTAAAGGGCAGCGGTTCCAAGTTTGTTGAATTTGGCGCAGTTGGGCGATCGTACCGTCACTGCTGTTGTTGTCGATCGCCCAAATTTCCCACCGCAAACCGGGCGGAATCTCCAGAGCTTGGAGCCGATCAAACAGGGCAGGCAGTCGATCGGCTCCGTTGTAAATCGGAATCGCGATCGCAATTTGGGGAGTCAAGGGCTGCGACGAGCCGGCCGCCCGTTGGGCCGCACGGGCAATGACTTGACGATCGCCCCGTTGCTCTCGATCGCGAAACCAGCGACCCATCACCCAAGGACTGGTTAGGGTGCTGATCAGGAGCGATCGCTCGCAAACCAACACCGGATCTCTCGATCGCCAACCCCCCGGATGTTGCAGCCACCAGCGCAACAACCGACGCAAATCCGACAAACCATAGAACCACGGGATCAGGAATCGGCGCGATCGATCCACCCGCAACAGCCGCACCACATAGCGACTCCAGCCAATTCCCTGAGCAAAAGAGCGGAGATAATCGGCCGTGAAGCGAGTTGCCGGCAGCCGGTGACTGAGGCGCAGGGCGGGGCAGTAGGCCACAGAGTAGCCCGCTCGTTGGAGATAGACCAGCGCTTCCAGATCTTCGGAAGTGAGCCAGGTGTTGCCCGTTCGCCCGCCCAAAATTAACCGAGGTGGCACGGCCGCCAACCAAGCGGCCCGACGCACCACCAACCCCGCCGAAGGCGGCAACAGGCCGCGCCCTGGCTCATACACAAACGGCTGATCGCCCCGATCGACAATGGCAAAGAGCGATCGAATCCGTGCAAATCCCACCGGCTCCGGCCCCTCCAAAACCGGCAGGATGCGCCCCCCAAAAGCCCCCACCAGGTTTCGATCGACCCAATCACCCTGGGCAAACTGCCACACCCGAGCCACCCAATCGGGATCCGGCACAGTGTCATCATCCAAAAAAGCCACCCAAGCCGCACCCGATCGCGCGATCGCCCGCTGCCGGGCAAAGGCCGCGCCCTGTTGTGGCTCTTGATCCCAATGAATTCTGGGTGATCGCGCTTGGAAGGCGGCCACCACCTCTCGGGTGCGATCGTCGCTATTGTTGTCAATCACCCAAATTTCCCAGTCGATCGCCTGGGTTTCCACCTGGGCCAACAACGCCTCCAGGACGATCGGCAGGCGATCGGCCCCGTTATAGGTCGGAATCGCAACAGTCAGCACAGAATTGGATTAGGAAGTTCTCGATTCAATACATTTGGCCATGGACTGAACTCGAACATCTGGAAAATGGCCCATTAACCTGCAATTGGCGATCGGCCGCACCACCGTATCTAGGGGTCAATCCAGCGCCTAGCCCCGAAAAGCATGAATGGCCGCTTCCACATCCGACCACTCCGCCGGGCCCCGATCGGGTTTCACAGGATAGTGCTCAGAATCGCGGGTAATGGCAAAAGTCCGCTTTGGCTCAACCGGCGGCCCATCATAGTCGTGCTGCACTTCGATAAAAACCCCAATTTCCTGAACAATGCCTTTGAAATAGCGCAGCGCAAAATCCAAAGACACGCCATGACGATGCAAATCAACCAACACATCGGTTGGAATCACATAGCAAATTTCCCGCAACAACCAACGCGCCTTGAGCGTCGCTTCCCAAACTTGATAATGCCAAACACATAAATGAAAATAATCATCTTCATTAATGTATTTCCGATGCCCCATGATAAATGCAGAGTTCGACCAATTGTAGGGAGTCCAAAGTTCTAACTCCGCCCCAGAAATGCAGACGCGACTAATTTCCGGAAAAATGTGCCCCGTCCAATCATTGTCTTGGACATGCTCTAGAAAGTGGGATGAGTAAACCTTGTCAACACTTCGATCGGGCAGAGGAATAGGGTCAGACGTTAGGTTTAAGACATAATCAACACCTGGCTGCGGAAAACTATCGATGCCAATCGTTCCTTCTCGTTTGCATCCACCACAACCGAGGTCAATTTTAAAGAACGGTGCTTTCTTAAGAACAGAATTAGGATGGATCTTCATAGAGAAATGAAACCAGCTAAAAATGATAACAGCCTAATCTTTGGGCAGTTGCGACTAAGATACAGCCTTTACCTACAACGATTGGTTCGTCATATTGCAGATGACCTGAAGCAGTCAGTAGCTGGGTAATGTCTACTTTGCAGATCACTTTGCCTATTCAGCGAGGTAAAGGCTGTATGCTCACCCTATCTCCAACCCCATCACACGCTCAATCATAGCCAGCTATAGGCCAATGCTTCACAATATCAGGAGTTAGAACCATTTTGACAACCCTTGAGTTGGACTCTTGATTTCAACAAGTCTTGACTGGGTTACCATCCGAATGACTTGAAGTTTTGTCAAAAACAGCAGCCTAATGGCTGGTAGGAATAAGCGAATCTGAGTCATCAGCCTGAAGAAGCATGACGAAACCTTTAGAAGAGAACCATTGAATTTGAGTTTTGAGTGGAGTTTGTGATTGATGGTTCAGACACCGGCAATTCAGAATCGGAATTGGAAGGTGCTCCCTGCGCGTTGGTCAGCTCTGCTTCCGAGGGACGGTCAAAAACAAAATATTTTGCGGGCGGATTATAGGAGGAATATTCCGCAATGATGGGCATGTCCGGTCGATGATTCACACTGGAATAATGTGTGATGATCGTAGGGCGTAGAATTTCCGGATCTTTAGGGAAACTGCCACGATGCAGCAGCCAAGCGTGCCAGATTAGCACATCTCCCTTTTTGCCACACCAGGTGACTGGTCTTGCGCCCTGGCGAATAATTTCCTCATCGTAAAGTGGATTGAGAATCTTTTCTGCGTGCCATGGCCAATCTGGGTCGTGACGCACTTCCGGCGGCAATGCAGAGAGTACCTTTTCCATGCGACATACATCCCATCGATGGGAGCCAGGGACAAATTCAAACGGCCCCGCATCGGGATGGATATAGTCCAAAGCAAACCAAACACCTGCATAGTGGGCATTCACACCCATCGGGTTTAGGTAGTCATCCTGATGCCAATTACGCTGAGTAGATTTCCAGTTGGTCAAGTTCAGGTGCATGGCCATTTCATGACCAATGAGTTCCCGCATTTTTTCTAAAAGTGGTGGATAAAGACAAAGATTCTTAATTTCATCCACTTCCAGATAGGGGGTTGGGCTAAGGTAGCCAATCTTGCCAACACTTAGAGTGTCTTGAACAAATCTCTCACAGTAGCGATCTATTAGATCGTGTGGAATAAGATTTTCAACAACAACATAGCCATATTTGCGCCAGTACTCCTGGTCGGGAGTCATATGGGCAGGTGGGCTTGAGCGGTCTAGTAGCGAACGATCGGAGTCAGGAACTGTATCTGTAAATTGGCTGAGACTGTATTCCATGGAGGATTTAAATTCAGCGATAATGGGTTGACTGGATAACCTGAGGAGGAAAATACTGAATTTTTTGCCCATCAGGCATCACGCCCAGTGTATATCACTTAAAGTTGTTTTTGATGAATTTTAGGTTAAATCATTTGTCTAATAAATACTCTGCTCAAGGTCCACCTAAATAGAGTGTTCTCGGTTAGAAGATGGCGTTTTCGGGGTTGGCCTTGGGTGGCATTTTGAATCACTGGCCTGAAGCAATGGTTGAGTTGGTTGTGGGCAAGGGGGACATTTATCCAATCGCCTGAGGGGAGTTGCTGAAGCGGCAAATGACCCGATAGGGTTGTGTTGCTTTGTTGATCGCCTGTTTTAGCACCCCTTTGCCATGATTGCTTCTGCCTTTGCCGAATCGGAGCTATTTCCCCAGGATCGGGCCCAGATGGGCCGTGCCGTGGACTATTCGGGCGCACAAAATTTGACTCAGGTGTGGGTGCGGGCAGCCCAACGCTTTGGCACGTTGCCGGCCCTGCGCGATCGCCACTCGTCACCAGCGCTGGAGCTGAATTTTGCGGAACTGCTGGAATATCTGCAAACGTTTGCGGCGGGACTGCAAACGCTGCTGAGTCCTGAGGATGCCAGTGCGCGGGAGGAGGCGGGATTGGTTGTGCCGCCTCGGGTTGCGCTGTTTGCGGACAATAGTGCTCGGTGGTTTGTGGCGGATCAGGGCACGATGGCGGCGGGGTTTGCCAATGCGGTGCGGAGTTCTTTGGCGGAAACGGAGGAGTTGCGCTACATCCTGGCGGACAGTGAGGCGCGGCTCTTGATTGTTGAGAATCAAAAGACGCTGAATCGGTTGGCCGATCGCCTGGGAGATTTGCCTTTAGTGGCGATCGTGTTGTTGTCGGATGAGGAGCCGGTGCGATCGGGCGCGATCGGGGATGATGTGTTGCTTTTGAATTTTGTGGCGTTGCTGGAGCGGGGACGCGATCGCCTGAAAACTCACCCCTGGCAACCACCCCAACAGGATCCAAAAACCCTAGCCACGCTGATCTATACCTCCGGAACCACGGGGCAACCGAAAGGGGTGATGTTGTCCCATGGGAACTATCTCTATCAGCTCAGTGCATTCCGAACGGTGGTGGCTCCTCAAGCGGGCGATCGGGTGTTGACCCTGCTGCCCACTTGGCACTCCTTTGGCCGCATCGGGGACTATTACTTGCTCTGTCAAGGTTGCGTTTTGGTTTACACCAACATTCGCCAGCTCAAGGCCGATCTGAAAACCCATCGGCCTCAATACATGATGGCGGTGCCGCGTCTTTGGGAGTCAATTTATGAAGGGGTGCAAAAGCAATTCCAATCCCAACCGGCCAGTACCCAAAAAATTGCCCAAACCTTTTTGGGGTTCAGTGAGCGCTACGTGCGGGCCAAGCGCCGCTGGCAAGGGCTGGAGTTACGATCGAAACCGGCAGCAGGTTTGGAAAAACTGCTGGCAGGGGCACGGGCGATCGCCCATTGGCCGCTGCACCGCTTGGGCGATCGACTGGTGTATCAAAAAATTCGGCAGGCCACCGGGGGCGAGCTGCAATATGCCATCAGTGGCGGCGGTTCCTTGGCAACCCACCTGGAAATGTTCTTTGAAATTGTGGGGGTGAATGTGCTGGTGGGCTATGGTCTGACGGAGACTTCCCCGGTGCTGACGGTGCGGCGCAACTGGCGAAATTTGCGGGGAACTTCTGGGCTGCCGCTGCCGGCCACGGAGCTGCGATCGGTTGATCTTGAAACCCGCCAGCCGCTCCCGGTGGGCGACAAAGGCCTAATTGTGGCCCGGGGCCCACAGATTATGGCGGGTTACTTTGGCAAGCCGGAGGCAACGGCGAAGGCGATCGACTCGGAAGGCTGGTTTGATACGGGAGATTTGGGTTGGCTGTCGCCGATCGGGGACATCACCATCACCGGGCGAGCCAAGGACACGATCGTCCTAACCAATGGGGAAAATATTGAACCCCAGCCGATCGAGGATGCCTGCATTCGCAGTCCCTACATCAGCCAAGTTGTGTTGGTGGGTCAAGACCAAAAGACGCTCGGGGCTTTGATTGTGCCCAACCAGGAGGCGATCGCCGCTTGGGCCGCAGAACAGGGGCTTGATTCGGTAGATCTCCAAAGCGATCGGGTACAGGCCTTGATTCGAGATGAGTTGGCACGGGAAGTGAAAAATCGCCCCGGCTACAAAGCCGAGGAACGGATCAGCACCTTTCGTTTTTTGGCGGAACCCCTGTCGATCGAAAATGGTCTGTTGACCCAAACCATGAAAGTGCGGCGAAATGTGGTGTTTGAGCGGTTTGCAGACCTGATTGCCACCATGTTTGACGGCTAGCCCCCTAGGGCGATCGCAGCCTCGGCCAAGGGCCGATTCCTTGGGTTGAGATCGCCCTTGAAACAGGATTCAGAAACCAGATTGCTTAGAAACCAGATTGATGTTCCAGGATCCAGCCTTGTTCAAACATTTCCTTGGGCGGGCCGCCTTGCTCTCCGTGCTGCTCTGTACCAGCGGCGTGGCCCTGGCGGGCGATCGGGCTGTGCTGCCGGATTCAACCAAACAACCGATTCAGGTCAAGGAACGGCGAGTGGAGCTTGTCCCGATCGCGGATCTGTTAGCCAATCCGCAACGGTGGGTGGATCGACTCATTGAAGTGCAGGGCCGTTTGCAACCCAGCCCGGATCCGCAAGGGGCGATCGGCTGTACCCGCATGGCCTGTCCTTTTCCCAGCAGCGCCCAGCCCGGTGACCAGCGAGATTGCAATCGCTGCCAGGGGCCCGCCGGATTGCGAGCGGGGTCTCAATGGCTAGCCCTTAGCAATTTGCGGTGTACGGGTGTTGAACAACTGACCTTGCGCCCGGGCGGTCAGGTCGATCGCATCATTCGTTGGGAAAGTGCCCGACTTGAGGATCAAGCCTGGAGCCTCGATCGGTCTTACAGTACCGTGGGGACGTTGCGGCGCAGCACTGGCCCCGGAGCCGATCGCACCCAATACGAATTTGAAATTCGATCGCTCACCGTTCTGGGTCGAGGTTCTTCTGAGCCAATCCCCGGCCTGTGGTAGCACCAATCAAGCTATTGAAAAAAGCCATTGAAAAAGGCCATTAAAAAAGCGAGATCATCTCAAAGGACGACCTCGCTCAGAATTTAATTGGAATTCAATTGGAATGCAAATGGGTTGGCAAATTTAGCGATCGACCGATCCCATAATCACGTCGATGCTGCCCAGAATCGCCATGATATCCGCCACCTTCACGCCCTTCAGCAAGTGCGGCAGGATTTGCAAATTGGTGAAGTCCGGAGCCTTGATCTTGAAGCGCCAGGGGAACACATTGTCATCACCCACGATGAACACACCCAGTTCGCCCTTGCCGCTTTCGAGGCGCACATAATGTTCGCCCTTGGGAATCTTGAACGTGGGAGCCAGCTTCTTGCCAATGAATTGATAATCAAAGCCGTTCCATTCGGACTTTGGCCCGCCCAGCATCCGTTGGGCTTCCAGGTTTTCGTAGGGGCCGCCCGGGATCTGATCCAGCGCTTGCAAGAGCATCTTGTTCGACTCGCGCATTTCCCGCACCCGCACCAGGTAGCGAGCGAAGCAGTCGCCGCCGGTTTCCCACTGCACATCCCAGTCCAGTTCGTCGTAACACTCGTAGTGGTCAACTTTCCGCAAGTCCCACTTCACACCCGAACCGCGCAGCATCGGGCCCGAGAGACCCCAGTTGATTGCTTCTTCGCGGCTGATCGTGCCAATACCTTCCACGCGGCGGCGGAAGATCGGGTTATTGGTGATCAGTTTTTCGTATTCGTCGATTTTGGGCGCGAAGTAGTTGCAGAAGTCGCGGCACTTGTCGATCCAACCGTAGGGCAAGTCAGCGGCCACGCCGCCCATGCGGAAATAGTTGTTGTTGATCAGGCGTGCGCCCGTGGCGGCTTCCCACAGGTCATAGATCATCTCCCGTTCGCGGAAGATGTAGAAGAAGGGGGTTTGCGCACCCACATCGGCCAGGAAGGGGCCAAGCCACAGCAGGTGGTTGGCGATTCGGTTCAGCTCCAGCATGATCATGCGGATGTAGCTGGCGCGGCGGGGCACTTCAATGCCGGCGAGCTTTTCGGGAGCGTTAACCGTGATTGCTTCGTTGAACATCCCGGCGGCGTAGTCCCACCGACTGACGTAGGGCACGAACATGATGTTGGTGCGGTTTTCGGCGATTTTCTCCATGCCGCGATGGAGATAGCCAATGACGGGTTCGCAGTCGATGACGTTTTCGCCGTCGAGGGTGACGATGAGCCGCAACACGCCGTGCATGGACGGGTGATGGGGGCCCATGTTCACGACCATCGGTTCGGTTTTGGTTTCAATCCGGGTCATAGGATCGATCGGTCTCCGTTGGTGGTTGCACTGGGCATCGCGTGTGGGCGATCGCCGCGTTAAACAAGTCGGTGGCTGGGCGCACGACCGGTGGATGGCGATGGAACACCGCTTGCCATTATCAACCGAAATTGCGGCGGACTGGCGGATCAGTGGGGAGCGATCGATTGTTTTTTGTTTGATCGCCCATAATCGCGGTTGCCGGTCATGGCAATTACGATGGCAGTTATGGGTGAGTTGCCCATCATCACCCCGCTGGACTCCTCTTTGGACTCCTCATCGGTCATTGGTCTTAATCAATCCTGCTTAATTCTGGTTCATGCTGATTAATCCTGCTGGATCTTGATTCTGCTCAATTCTGGTTAATGAATTCTGGTTAATGTTTAATGCCTGATGCCTGAGGAATCGCAAGGGCCATGGGACAATGAAGCGACAGAAATTCAACAGCGCCCCTTCAGGACTTGATCCATGGCTAATAGTTGGTGGGAAATCAACATTCGCTGCCACCCATTACTCGAAGACACCGTTTATTGGCGAACTCAAGATTTTGGTTGCCGAGGCACCTCTAGCCAATATAAAGGCAAGAATTGTTTGATTTCCGCCTATTTGCCCCAAGAGCAGGCGCAACTCTTAGATCTTTCTGCCCTGGCGCTTTGGTTACGCCAAGATGCCATTTTGGCCAATTTGCCTGAACCAACGGTCAAATGGAATTTGATTGATGAAGAGGACTGGTCGAGCAGTTGGAAAGAACATTGGCAGCCGCAAGAAGTGGGCGATCAGTTCTTGATTTGTCCGGCTTGGTTGGATGTGCCGGAAGCGGGTAAGCGGGTAGTAGTGCGTTTGGATCCGGGGGTTGCCTTTGGCACGGGGGCCCATCCCACAACGCAACTCTGCATGGAATCGATGGAGATGCGCTTTGATGGCAAGCCCACGGAGCAGATCGTTGCAGACATTGGTTGTGGATCGGGAATTTTGGCGATCGGGGCGTTGTTGGTGGGGGCCAAAACTGCCTACGCGGTGGATATTGATCCCCTATGTTTGCGGGCAACCCAAGAAAATATTTCGCTGAATCATATTCAGCCCGATCGAGTTCATCTGGAGCAGGGATCTTTTGAGAAGTTGCAAGAGATGTTGGGCGATCGCAAAGTGGATGGCTTTTTCTGCAATATTTTGGCGGAGGTGATTGTGGATTTGATTCCGCAATTAGAACAAATTAGCCATCAAAAGACTTGGGGAGTGTTGAGTGGCATTTTGTTAGATCAAGCCAAGGCCATTTCTGACACGTTGGAACAAAGTGGTTGGATTGTGGCCACGTTGTGGAAGCGTCAGGAATGGTGCTGTATTAATGTGCGGCGATCGTAAAGAATTTGATCGCAGATTTGATCGCAGATTACAGGTGGCTTTGGGCTGCGCAAAGTCGGGTAATTTGGCGCTTGGGACCCACGGAAACCAGGTTGCAACTGAGGCGATCGCCCTGGCCCACTTGGCTCAATTGTTGTTTGCCCGCTTGCCAATGGCTGGCCATTTGGTTGAACCAGCGCCCGGCCAGGTTTCCAGATCTGGCGGAGGCCACATCTTCAACGGTGGCCACCGCGATCGACCCCAACAAAACCATGCTCGCGATTTGAATCAGACGCTTCATAAAAACGGGCACTCCAGCGGATCGTAGCCAGAAATTGAATTCACTCAACAACACCAGCCGATCGGGGTGATTGTGCTGCGATGTTCATGGGTTGCGGCGCTCAGCGTTGAATCGCAGGATCGCTCAGCCTGGCACCACAGCCCGATCCCTGCAACACCGCTGCTACAGCCTTACTGTTGAATATGCCCTGCAACGGGACGATCGCTTCAGGTAGAAGGCCAGTTTAACAACTGCGTGAAGGTTCTGCTGCAAAACGGCTTAAAGACTTGCTTAAAGCCTTGATTAAAGTCTTGATTCAAAAATTTGCTGAAATCTGGATTTAGAGTTTTAGTTCTGGCTGAGCTTGGCTAAAGGGCAACTCAGCGTTAATGGCATCAATTTGTTGTTGTTCGTATTGGTTAATTTCATCAATATAGGTTCGCAAAATCCGATCGAGCCGGGGGTGATAAAGCCGGTGCAGACTGTGGTTAGGGGTTGCCGGGAATCCGCGCCGCCGTTTGTGTTGCCCCCCTGCGCCGGGGTCAAAAAGTTGAATTCCGTGAGCGATCGCCCAGTCGATCGGCTCGTAATAACAGGCATTGAAGTGCAGATGGTCAATTTCTCGCGTGGAACCCCAATAGCGACCGTAGAGCCGATCGCCCTTGGTGATGCAAAAGGAGAGGGCGATCGGGTGGCGATCGTCACCGTGGGCATGGGCCGTAAACAACACCACGCGATCGGCTAATTGATCAGCCAAATCCACAAAAAACTTGCGCGTTAAATATTGGCTGCCGCCCCAAAACTTCTCGCAGGTGCTGCTGTAAAAATCATAAACCTTGGAAAAATAGCCGTGAGGAATTTGTGAACCCTGCCAGGTTTTGAACTCCAAGCCACTATTCACCATGGATTTTCGCTCGCGTTTAATATTGCGGCGCTGATTGGCGTTAAAGCTCGCTAGATAATCTTCAAATGTTTGATAGTTATTACTTGTCCAAATGTAGCTGTGATGTTTCCAGGTAATGAAATCACCCAAGGATTCCATGAGTTTTTGCCATTGGGGATCCACGAACAGAAAATGACAGCCAGACACATGATGTCGGCTACAAAAATGATCGATCGCCCCCAGCATCATTTCAGTGATTGCCCGTTCATCTTCAGCGGAGTCAATTAAAAATCGATAGCCTTCCGCTGGCGTAAAAGGGGTCATTCCTAACAGCTTGGGATAGTAATCAACCCCTAGGCGATAGGACAAATCTGCCCACTGCTGGTCAAATACAAATTCGCCATAACTGTGTCCCTTGAGATAGAGGGGAGCTGCGGCCACCAACTTTCCCGATCGGCGCACAACCAAGTGGGATGGCAACCAACCTTCCTGCGGAATTGCGCTGCCCGATGTTTCCAAATTATTCAACCAAGCCCATTCCAAAAAGGGGGTTTTTAGGGGTTTGGCTAATGCATCCCACTCCTGCGGACTCAGATCCGCCATCCGACTAACCCAAGAAAGTTCGTAGGCAATTTGTTCGGTGGTTGCGGTTTGGGCCATGGTTCACAGGGCGATCGAGGGGGGCTGATCTGTTCAAAATGATGCGCAATCGGTGCTGATAGGTCAACGGTAGCGCTTTCGATACCCTAGCGCGATCGCCCTAGGCTTTCAAGGCAAGTGAGACAAATGACAAAACCCCGGAAGGCGGAGCGGCATCCATCTTCCGGGGCTTTCTCACCGGGGGCGATCGGCTTTCCTCAAATGATTAGAGGTCACTGAAGATGACTGGCGATTGCTTGAAATGACTTGAAATGACTTGAGATTACTTGAGAGCCGTTTTGGAATTGTTGGATGATGACTTCTTCCAAAAACCTGTCCAACGCCGCCACAGGGCACGAACAACTTTCCATTGATCGATCGCGTGGGCAATCACAAACACCAAAAAGCTATAGGAAAACCAAAAGTGTAAGCCACGCCCCAAATCCACCATCTCAGAATTTTGGGGAAACAGCTCCGGCACAACAATGCCAAAAAACTTGACATTATTAGGCCTCACGGAATTAGACAGAAAAATGCCCGTGACCGGAACCACAATCATGAAGCCATAGAGGCTGCTGTGCAGCAGAAATACACGCCACCAATGGGTGGACAGTTTGGGCAGCCGACGGGAATATTTTCGCCACCAAACTCGGAACAACAACAGCACCCGTCCCAACAACAAACCAATGGTTAAAATCCCGATCGACTTGTGGAAATCATAGAAACCGGGGCGAAAGGAAACCTCGCGCGGCAGTTGCGCCATGAAGGTTCCTCCCACAAACAAAATGAGATAGGCCAGCGCCATCCACCAATGCAAGGACATCAAATTTTGGAAGGCATTGTTGAGGCGGCGTTTGGGTGGAGCAACCTGGGCAGAATCAGCCATGACGTTTGGGAGTTGGTCATCATTAATTAGCCATAATCATAACGAGTACATATTAAATTGTGGGTACTCGCAGCCACTTGGGGGGATTCAGCCAAACCGGTTGGGCATCGTCGGGGCGATCGCCATCCACAGCGCGGCCCATAAGGGGAAACAGCGCGGTAGCATAGAGTGCGCCAAAGTGTGCGACACAATGCACACCAAAACTTCAAAATCTGTCGGCTCGATCGCCCCTTCCTATGGCTGAAAACTGGTTGGAATCCTTGGTTTGGACGGACTACCGCGTGGCGGTTTTGTTTACCGTTTTGATACCGCTAGGGCTGTTGCTGTGGGCGCTTGTGGCCAAGGCCGACGCGCTGCAAAAGCTGATGGTGATCTATTGGCGGGTTTCGAGCCTGCTGGCCATCACGGTGTATTTGATGATTGGCTCTTTGCCCGTGAGCTTTGTGGCGGCGCTGGGGGCGCGGGTGTTGATTCCGCTTGGGCTGTGGTTCTGGGTCGATTTAAATGAAGAAATTGACGACCAACCCCAAGGCCGGTTGAAGTTTGCGTTTAAGGCTTGGCGCTGGGCCATGACGATTTACTGCGCGATCGGGACGGTGGCGCAGGTGTTGACCTTGCCCTGCGCCCTGAAACCCAGCGAAGTGCTGGTGAAGGATGCGGCTTGCCGTGTTTGGTTGGAACCCACCTGGCTCTATCGAGAATATTTCCACAACAACACCAATCCCAGTTTTCTGGGCGTGTTGGGGGTTCTAGGCTTGGCGATTTATGTCATTTATTTGGCCTATTTTGTGGTGTTCCGGTTGGGCAAACAGGGGCGATCGGCAACGGGGATTTAGGGCCTGTCGTCAAATCGCCGGAAACTCTGACTTCACCGTTAGCAGCTCGTGGGGGACAAGGGGCTTAAGCCCCTTGTTACGACAACCGGAACATGGAAAATCAATCGTTTTCACATGATTCTAGGAAATGACGACAGGCCCTAGGATCTTGATGTTTCCGTTGCCAAATCTTGAGGGCAAGGGACTAACTGTTCTGGCCGAGGGCGATCGGGGTGTGGATTGGGATTGAGATTGAGATTGGGATTGGGATTGGGATCTGCGAGGCGATCGCCTAATCTTCCACAAATTGCCGCATTGGAATTTCAATCAAAAAGCTAGTTGAATGATTCAACTCCGATCGACAAGTTAACCGGCCCCCATGCCTTTCCACCACAATCTGTTGGGCAATGGACAGACCCAAACCGGTTCCCTTGCCCACATCTTTGGTGGTGAAAAAAGCATCAAACAAGTTTCGTTGCACCTCAGGGGCAATTCCGGGCCCATTGTCCGTAATCACAATCTGCACCGTTTCGGGATCGGCCAAGGTGGTGGTGATGGCAATTTGCGGCGGTTCCCGATCGCTCCGTTTATCCTCATCGATCGCGTCGATCGCATTAGTCAGCAAATTCATAAACACCTGATTCATTTGCCCCGCGTAACACTCAATGGGGGATAGCTCGCCGTAGTGTTTTTGAATCTGAATCGCTGGGCGTTGATCCGTGGCCTTCAGTCGGTTGCTCAAAATCATCAGCGTGCTATCCAAACCCGCGTGAATGTCTACGCTTTTCACCTCCGCTTCGTCCAGCCGCGAAAAGGTGCGCAAGGACAGGACAATTTCCCGAATGCGATCGGTTCCCACCCGCATTGATTTCAACAGTTTGGGCAAATCTTCCTGCACAAACGTCACATCAATTTCGTCCGCCAGTTCCAAAATTTCCGGCGTGGCCTTGGGAAAGGCCAATTGATAGGCAACCAACAACGCCAACACATCTTGCACATAGTTGCAGGCATGTTCGAGGTTGCCGTGAATGAAATTCACCGGATTATTAATTTCGTGGGCCACCCCTGCCACCATTTGCCCCAAACTGGACATTTTTTCCGTTTGGACCAGTTGTGTTTGGGCTTTTTTCAACACCGTCAGGGCTTCGGATAATTGGGCGGTGCGTTGTTTCACCCGCTGCTCCAAATCCTTGGCCAAGTCTTGCAGGGCGGCTTCGGCGGCCTCGCGATCGCGCACTTCCTGCTGAAGTTGCAGGTTTTGGTTGTCCAACTCCTCCTCAGCCAGTTCGCGACTCTCATCGGTCAACACCCACCACCAGACCGCAATCCCCGACAAAACCAGCAACATCGCATACAAAACCCCAAAGGTTTCCAGCAGCGGTATTGATTCGACATCGGGTTGCGCGAGGGGCAACTCAGCGATCGGCCCGAGGGTGTAAACCAGCGCAAAAATTACCCCCAGCAGGGCTGCCATGGCTGCAAACAGCCCCAAAAAACGCACCATCCGCTTGCCCAACCGCAAAGACAGGCGATCGCCAAAAATGGCCCGCGCCACAATTGGAGCCAAGCGAATCTGCTCGCCCACGGAGGGCTTGCAGGAGTCATGACAATGGGCATCCAGGCTGCAACAGAGAGAGCAGATATGGCCGTCGTAAACGGGACAAAAAGCCAAATCCGATGGCTCATACTCGTTGTCACAAACGCAGCAACTGACCAGGGTGGCGGCTGGAAAATTCAAGCGCACTTCATTGGGGCGCGCGATGTAGTAGCGGCCTTGGGTTGCCCAGGCGATCAACGGCGACAGTCCGAAGGCAATCCCCAGGGCCAAAAACGGCGCATAGGCCCGCAGTGTTTCCCCCAAAAGCCCCACAAAGGCCACCATGGCAATGGCCGAGGCCACCGCCATCGAGCCAAATCCCACAGGGTTGAAGTTGTAAAGATAGGCGCGTTTGAACTCAACGTAGGACGGACTGAGTTTGAGGGGTTTGTTGATCACCAAGTCCGCCACGATCGCCCCAATCCAGGCGATCGCCACGTTGGAATAGAGGCCCAACACGGCCTCTAGGGTTTCAAAAACCCCCAACTCCATCAACAGCAGGGCGATCGACACATTGAACACCAACCACACCACTCGCCCGGGGTGGGAGTGGGTGAGCCGCGAAAAGAAATTTGACCAGGCCAGGGATCCCGCGTAGGCGTTCGTGACGTTGATTTTGATTTGGGAGATGATCACGAAAAACACCCCCACCGTCAGCACCACTTGGGGATCGTCAAAAACGGTGGCGAATCCGGCCAGATACATTTGAATTGGCTCCTTGGCCTTAGCAAAGGAAGCCCCATGCTCGATCGCCAAAGTGGCCAAAAAGGCCCCGCCCAACTGCTTGGCTGCTCCCAGCACAATCCAACCGGGCCCCGCCGCCAACACCGCTAACCACCAGCGAATCCGATTGTTGGGGCCACATTCCGGCAAAAAACGGAGATAGTCTACCTGTTCGCCCAACTGGGCAATGAGCGAAAAAGAAACGGTGGCCGCCGCGCCAAACAGCAAGGGATCAAAGGCGGCTCCGCTGGGGGAGTTTCCGGCAAAGTGCAGCCAGCGATCGAGGGCGGCCGGTTCCTTGAGGCCCACAAACACAAAGGGCAACCCCATCAAAATCAGCCAAATTGGTTGCGTCCAAAACTGCAACCGCTCGATCGCCGTGATGCCATAAAACACAATCGGCAGCACCACCAAAGAGCAAAGGATATAGCCCAACCACAGGGGAAGATGCCAATAAAGCTCTAAGGCTTGGGCCAGGATTGCCGCTTCCAGCGCAAAGAAAATGAAAGTGAAAGAGGCGTAAATCAGCGAGGTAATGGTTGAGCCAATGTAACCAAAGCCTGCGCCCCTGGTGAGCAAATCAATATCGACATTGTATTTGGCGGCGTAATAGGAAATGGGAATTCCAGCTAGGCCAATCAGCAGCCCTACCACCAAAATTGCCCAAAAAGAATTGCTGAATCCATAGCTAATCACTAAAGATCCACCGATCGCTTCCAGGGCCAGGAAGGAAATTCCTCCTAAGGCCGTATTGGCAACTAAAAACTCCGACCACTTCCGAAAAGACTGGGGTGCATAGCGAAGGGAATAGTCCTCGATCGTCTCGGTGGCGACCCAAGCGTTATACTCTCGACGCTTCTGCACAACCTTTTTGCGGGGCATATACGGGGTCGTCATAGCAGGTCAAAAAGATGACGGAATGGAGCAATTCATATACGGAGACGATTTGAATTTCCTTGAGCGGGAAACCAATCGATTGCGTTGGTTGCCGAAAACGGGCGATCGCGGCAATGGGCAGCAATTATGAATAACCATGAATTTCATGGATTTATGGCTAAAGCCGGGTTACACCAAATTAGATGGGCGATCGCATCAGCGTTCGACATCAACGTTCGGCATCAATGCCCGAGTGAGCGATCGAATGAATGGTCGAAGAGACTGCTGCATCATAACTAGCCCATGGTTCTACCCTACCGCGCTCTAAGGACTGACGATCGGGCTGATTCTTGGCAGCAGAATTATTGATTATTTATTAATCATATCAATGATATCAATCGTTCTTCGGCTGCTTCTAAAGTGTTGCTCGATTGTCTCAACGTTGGCCATATTCACAGCGATTAAACATGCTCAACTGAGTTGTCCCTTGGTTTTAGTATTCCTTGAGACAGTTTGCTGAAGATTTATAAATTTCTCTTCATTAAAATTGCGAATTCAGGTCAGTTAGGGATAGGCCAAATGTGCCAATGGCGCGTCCCTATGGTGCGTAATTGCCTAACTGTTCTGATAGCTACCGGCCTCCAGCGGGGGTTCAACCAAGCTGGGCAGGGTGATGGTGACGGTTGTTCCCCGATCGAGCTGACTATCGAGGCGGATTTGCCCCTGGTGGACTTGCACGATCGCCTGGACAATGGCCAGCCCCAACCCCGACCCGGCAGATTGACCGGTGCGATGGCGCGATCGGGCCACATCGGCACGGTAGAACCGATCAAACAGATGGGGCAAAGCTTCCGGTGCAATGCCAATGCCGGTGTCTTGGACTTCGAGTTTTAAGGTGGGTTTGCGCAAGTCCCGATCGAGCCGCACCCAAACCCGCCCACCCGACGGCGTGTATTGAATCGCGTTGCCAATCAAGTTGGTGAGCAGCCGCGCCAATTGATCCCGATCGCCCCGCACCATCCAGGCCCGCTGATCGGGAATTTCGCTGAGTTCGGGAATCAATTCCAATGCTTGGCGGGTGGCCAGGGCCATTTGCTCCTCGATCGCCTCCAGCAGCAATTCCGACAGATCCACCATTCCCCACTGGGGTTGCACAATGCCGCTATCTTGGCGGGCCAAAAACAACAGATCGTCCACCAATTTCCCCAGACGGCGAGTTAACCGCTCGATCGCTTCCAACTGCGATCGCTCCATTTGGGGGTTGGTTTCCGCCAACGCCACCTGCACATTGGTTTGAATGGTGGCGATCGGGTTGCGCAGTTCATGGGACGCATCGGCCGTGAATTGCCGCAAGCGTTGGTAAGACTCGCGCACCGGTTCCATGGCCAACCCCGACAGCCACCACCCGATCGCCCCCACGGCCCCAATCAACGCCACCACCCCCAAGCTCAGGTCGATCGCCAACTGCTGGGCCGGCTTGGTGACCTCAAACCAAGGGTGACTGACTCGCAAATAGCCCAAGGGTTGCCCACCCAGCGCAATGGCTTGAGTGCGTTGCCGCAACACCAACGGCGGTTCCACCGGCCCCCGCCCCTCGGCTGACTTCCCGGGCCCGTCGCGCAACACTTTCACCGTTTCACTTTTGCGAGTGGGATGCAGGGGAATGGTCAAGGGTTCCGCGAAGCTGGTCCAAAGCTGCTGGCCCGTGGGGCTAAACCACTCCAAATCAATTCGATCGTCTTCCACATCATTCCAAACCGTGCCCGTGTTGTCCCGAAAGCTGGCTTCCAGGTTCACCCGGGCCCGAGTAATCATCTGCTGTGGATCGATGGCGGCCAGGTCGCGCACCTGCACCGATTCAATCACCAACGATCGAGCCACCAGTTCGATCGCATGTTCGATCGTGTCATCTACCCGATCGACCAGCGTGGCCCTCGCGTAACCATAAAAGGCGATCGCCGCCACCAGCACCAACACTGCTGTTACGGTCGCGTACCAAAGGGCCAGCCGTCGCCGCGTTGTCTGAAACACGATCGTCCTCGAATGATGAGTAGTTGCATTCTCCCCAATCGTAATTCATTCGATCGGCTTGATTTAGCCTCTAAATTGACTTGAGCTGGCTAGTTAGTTAATTTTCTGGGTAATTTTTGATTAACTTCTTGATCAACTTCTTGATTAGTTTCTTAATTAAATTAATTGACTCATTTTTTAACCAAACTGATTAATTCAATTTATTTTTAAATTACAGTCTTTACCTAGAGCGATCGGTACGTTATATCACAGATACTATGAAGCCACTATTAGGTGGACAATGCCCACCCCACAGATAACTTGATTGAATTGATCGGTTTGATTTTAAGAATTTAGATTGACTTCATCTCATAAATAATGAGCAAATCGTGGGGTGTAAACTTCACACCCCCAAAAAACGCAACCTAGTTACAGCTCACCACGAATTTCTTCAACAATGCCATCCCGTAGCAGAATTTCAACCTGCATCTTGTCAATCAAATTATCACCCTGTTGCACCTGAAACAGGCTTTCCATTTGCGTTTGAATCACTTCCTTATCCAGCTCCAAGGAGTGAACCCGATTGAGCTGTTGCAAAACTTGGTTTTTTTGCTCCAGCATTTGGGATTTCTGTTCGTTCACCTGGGCCTGAATATTTTCAATTTGGCGAGTCACTTCCGGGCCGGGCGGTTGAATGCTCTGGCGCTGAATTTCCGCGATCGCCCGCTGACCTTGGGTTTCCAGTTGCTGTAACTGGCGATCGAGCTGGTCAATTTGCCGCTGCAATTCAACCTGCGCGTCTTCCTTCCAGCGCGGCGTAACAACGGCCTTCACAATCACAGGGCGCTTGAGCCACAGGCCCGCTGAAGTCGTATCCATGGGAGTTTGCACGCTTGAGGTGTCCTGGGTGTTGATCATCGGTCTCAGTGTTTTTGCATCGGCCAGAGACCATGGCCCGGGCGCGATCGTATCGCGGGACTGTGAGCCATGGCAATCAACCCTTTGCCCCCTTCACTTCATATTGGCCCGTTAATCGGCCATTGGCTTGACCAAAAATTCATCAAAAAACTCAGGAACTGCCCCTACGATCAGGGGAGAAAGTATTAAACCTTTTGGGTGTGTCTCCGGTTTCTAGCCATCAGATCAAAGCTTCAATTGCAAGCCAAAGTGACTTTTTATACTTGCAACGATTCAGGCGAAACCGCTCTCTAACTTCGCAACCGTTCCACTCTCTGAAGTCTTCTCTACTCATGCGTAACCACATTCCTTCCTTCCTGCTCAAAGCAACCGTCACCGCCTCCGTAGCAACCCTGAGTGTTGCAGCCGGATCGGCCCAGGCATTTGACATCAATCCCCGTAGCACAGCGCCGGATTACTTCCAAGAAGTGTTGCCCTCCATGGCTCCCTTTGTCGGCAAGGAAGCTCGGAAGTTAGACCCCAACGAAATTAAATTTCGCACCTTGGATGAATCGCTGCTGCAACTGAAGCATGACCACGATGTGAAGGTTTACTTCCTCGGTGAAACGGCTGGCGGCTATCGCAACCGTCTAGACTTTGCCACCACCGGAACAACGGTTACGGCGCAGACGAAGATTTTTGGGGACACCTCTTGCAGCCCCAGCCAAAGCAAGACCTTGGTGAACTTCAGCGGCTTTTGCCAAAATCCGAACGCTGCTGTCGCAGGGCGATCGGTTCAAGACAGCCCCCTGAACGTGGGCGATTGGGTGAACCTGGGCAAGTTCAAGGCTGGCACGATCTTTGATTTCAGCCTGGTTTCCAACTGGATTAACGGCGGCATTTCCGGCAAGGATGTGCGCACTGGCAAGACGGTTCCGGGTCAGTTCCGGGCCAATGCGAAGGACAATCCCGATGGCAAGCAACATGCCATGTCCTACTTCTACGAAGATTTGCTGGTGCTGGCTTTTGAAGATCTGTGGGGCGGTGGTGACCAAGACTTCAACGACACGGTGTTCGTGATCGACTTCGGCCGCAAGAACAACCGTGAAATTGCAGGGGTAGCCACGCCGGAACCGACGATCATGATGGGTCTGGGCCTGGTGGGTCTGGGTCTGGCCGGGTCGGCTAAGCGTCGCTCGCGCAAGTCTGATACCGCATCCTAGGGCTTCAACATCTGCGGATAGCAGGAGTTGGGCTAGGGTTGCTGAACTCTCCGGGTTCTGAAGTCTGAACAGTCA
The DNA here is from genome assembly GCF_014698135.1 of Limnothrix sp. FACHB-881. Lineage (NCBI taxonomy): Bacteria > Bacillati > Cyanobacteriota > Cyanophyceae > Pseudanabaenales > Pseudanabaenaceae > Limnothrix > Limnothrix sp. FACHB-881. The sequence continues at coordinate 72,657 of NZ_JACJSN010000016.1, read as the reverse complement.
GGATTTTGCAGAAATTGAACTGAGTCGAAGTTGATCAAAAGACCCCGGGATTCTCAATGATGGGAATCCGGGGTTTTTCTAATGTTATTGATCAGGTGCTTCTGATCAGAGGCGTTGAATCAGATTCTGGTCTGGGCCAATCTTGAGCCAAATTTCCTAGCCAAATTTCCTAGCCAAATTTCCTAGCCAAATTTCCTAGCCAAATTCCCTAGCCAAATTTGTAGTGCTTGCGAATGGTTTGGGTGATGTTCCATGTGCAAGCCAAACCGGCAGAGAAGGTGACCAAATCGCCTTTGCGAATGGTGACGGGTTCGCCGCCCTCGGGGGTGACGGTCACTTCACCTTCAAGGATGTAGCAAGTTTCCGCTTCATCATAGGTCCATGGAAATTCTGAAACTTGTTTTGTCCAAATGGGCCAGTTGTATACGTCCAAGGCCGCGAGTCGATCGGGAGTGGGGTGCGATTCAAGCTGAATAGTAGTGGTTGTGCTCATGGCAAAACATAGAAAAACACTAGAGAATTGATGGCGATTGTAGGACGGGATGGATTGCACTTGGCCAAGGGTCGGGATTTGTAAAGATTGGCATCCCTAAAGATCCGCATCCCAAAGAGCAAACTCAAACAATCAGCACTCAAAAGGTCGGCACTTGAAACCCTCAACTCACGCCGCTGTGAATTCCGATGCTGGACACCGGGCCCGATCGCTCCGGTGGGGAGTGCTGTTGGCGGGAATGGCGGCCATTTCAACGGGGGCGATTTTTGCTCGCTGGGCGATGCAGTCGGCGGGGCGATCGGACTGGGGGTTTGGCCTGTGGTTGGCGGCGGGACGGGTGACGTTGGCGGCGCTGGCGGTGGCTCCGGCTTGGCCCCAAACCGGGCGATCGCCCCGATCGGCCTGGCCCTGGGCCGTGGGGGCGGGGGCTTGCTTGGCGCTGCACTTCGTCTGTTGGCTCAGTTCTTTGGGTTATACCTCGATCGCCGCTTCCACCGTGTTGGTGACCACCACGCCGGTTTGGGTGGCCCTCATTACCAGTGTTATCACGCAGAAATTTGCGGGTTGGATTACCTGGGCTGGCCTGGCGATCGCCTTGGTGGGCAGCGCCGTGATTGCCCTCAGCCAAGATGCCGCGACGATCGGCAGCAATCCTCTGTTGGGGAATGGGTTAGCCTTGGCAGGAGCCTGGGCCGCAGCGGGCTATCTGCTCCTTGGGCGGGTTGCCCAAGAACGGGGACTGACCATTGGTTCCTACGCGGCTCTGGCCTATGGCAGTGCGGCCCTGTTGCTGAGTCCATTGGTGGCCCTGTGGGGCGGCGGTTGGCAAACCATCACCCCCACGACGGTGCTGGTGATCGCTCTGTCGGCGTTGGTTCCGCAACTGATTGGCCACACCAGTTTTAATTGGCTGGTGACCCAAATGCCGCCCTTGTGGGTCACCCTGGCTATTTTGTTTGAGCCGGTGGGGGCCAGTAGTTTGGGATGGGTGGTGTTTGGGGAACAACCGGGAATTGGCGTGCTGTTGGGGGGCGTGATTGTGTTGCTGGGGGTGGTGCTGGTGGTGCTTGGGGGGCGATCGGCCCAGGGGTGACCCTGAGCTATTTGGCTGAACTGCGCTGAACTCTGCCGAACTGTACCGATCACCAAGGCCATGGAGTGAGTGATGAAAGGGATAGTTCAGGGGTTGCCCAAAGGGAAACCAACGGGGGCAATCACTTAGGGGTAAAGGCACTGTCCGCAAGGATTTGAGGATTCATCGTGCTGAAGTTTTGGTCTGTGGCCGCATTTTGCACCTTTGCCCGATCGCGCTGGGCCCAAGAGCGAATCCCTGTGGGGCGCTGGTGGCGTTGGGCCCAGGCTTGGGCCGCAGCGGGCGAACCGGAAGCGGTTTTGGCCGCGCTGGAAACGGCGGTGATCCAGCGGCCTGGCTCCTTCAAATTGGTGCGGCAACTGTTGGACACTTACGGTCAAGCGGGCTATCGGCGGGCGGCCTGGCGACCGGTGCAACGGTTGGTGGCTGTGCGGCCCCGGGTGGCCGGGCGAGCCTGGGCCGCTTTGGGGGACTTGTATTGGGCGATGGGCGAGTGGTCGGAAGCCATGCGCGCCTACGACGAGGCCAAACAAAATCAGTATCAGTCCACCTACTTAGAGGAGCGGGCGGCCCGCTTTTGGGCCAGTCGTCAGGATTGGACGCGGGCCAAGGGCGCTTGGTGGACGGCGATCGCCTGGGAACCGAGCGATCGACCCGATTGGCACGAGGCACTCTGCTTTGTGCTCCTGAGCGATCGCGACTTTGACGGGGCGATCAAGGCCGGAGAAACGGCCCTGGCCCTGGGGGGCGATCGGGCCGTGACTTGGCATCGGTTGGCCCAAGCCCACCGGGAACGGGGCGATCGCCCCACGGGTAACCGCTGTTTGCGGCGGGCCTGGCAAGTGGGAGCCAAGGATCCCTGGAGTTGGTTTCCCCAGGTCAGTGAATGTGCCGATCGCCCAGAATGGCAACGGGCTTGGCAAATGTTGCAGAGTGCGCCGGACTTGGACTTTCCTGAAACGGCCGCCGATTATCGCCGCTGGTCGCAACTGGCCAGTCAGGCGGGGGATTGGCCAGCGGCCATGGCCGCCCTCGATCGAGCCTTGACTTTGGATCCGCAGGCCCCACCCAGTGATTGGTGCGCCTTGGCGGATCTCTGCGCGCGATCGGGACAAGACCACCTGGCCAGCCTGGCTTGGCAACGGGCCTTAAGCGCCGGAGCCAATCAGGGCGGGGTCTACTATGCCTATGCCGAATCCCAGCCCCGGTCATCATTGCCCGATTGCCTGGCCCTGTGGCGGCGAGCCATGCAAGATAACCCCACCGATCCCCGGGTGTATGACAACTATGGCCAAACCCTGGAAGCGGCCAACCACCCGATCGCCGCGCTGGCCGCCTACGGTCGAGCTATTCTGCTCGCCGGCCGACGTTTGGATATTCCCTTTCGACAAGGGGGAACCCTGTTGCAACAATTGGGTTGGTGGCGGCTGGCCTGCTGGTTTTGGGATCAAGCCAGTCTGCTCGCCCCCGATAGCGTTTGGTTCCAAGCGGAGCGCCAAGCGGCCCTGGCTCGTCGGGCCCAATCACAGGGGCAATGGCAACGGGCGATCGACCATTTCATGGCCGCCCTACGCTATCAGCCGGAATTTTGGCCCGCCTACGACGGCATTCAAGCCGTACTGGCGGCCGCCGGATTGCCGCCGGCCGATCCATCGCCCACTTCCCCGAGCCTGTTTTGCCAACTGCCTGATGGTCTGGCGGAAGCGACCAGCCTCCTGGCCACCAATTGGCAGGGCGTGGCGGCCGAGCTGCCGGGGACAGACTGTTTTCCCGCCTTTGAACCGGAAACCCATCCCCTCCGCGATTCCCAAGGCTTGGGCGATCCCCTGCCGGAATTACAGGCGATCGACCGTACCTTGGATGCGCCGGCCGCCTACACCGTTGCGATTCCCCAAGGGCGAGCCTGGGGCGATAACCTGTGCAGCGTGGTGTTCAATGCCCAAAATCAAGTGATTCGTGACTGTTCAACGGGTTACAGCGCCATCGTTGCCAGTTCGCCCCACCTGCCGCCGCCCCAACACTTCGCCGGAACAGTGGCTTTTTTGGCCACGCGCTGGGGCAAGGTCACCTATTTTCACTGGATGTTTGATCTGTTGCCTCGGTTGGAGGTGTTGCGGCGATCGGGCTTTGCGTGGGACTCGATTGATCGCTTTGTGGTCAATCTATATGAATTGCCCTTTCAGCACCAAAGTTTTGAGCGGTTGCAAATTCCCCTCGAAAAAGTGGTGGCCTGCTGCCATACGGAATGGTTTGGTTCCGTGGATCCGGTTCAAGGGCGAATTCCCCACTTAACGGCCGATCGGCTGTTAGTGCCAGCAATTCCCGAGTTGCGGATCTATCGGGGATCGCGCTGGGCCCATCAGTTTTTGCGCGATACCTTTTTGGAGCCGGCCCGCATTTCCCGCTTTCCCGATCGCCTCTACATCACCCGCCGCAGCGCCGCCTACCGCCAAGTGCTGAACGATCGGGAGGTGATTGCAACCTTGGAGCAGTTCGGCTTTCGGGCGATCGACCCGGCCCGCCTGCCGCTGGTCGATCAGGCAGCGGCCTTTGCAGCGGCCAAGGTGATTGTGGCGGTGCACGGGGCCGGGCTAACGAACCTGGTGTTTACAGAGCCGGGCACGAAGGTAATTGAAATTTTCCAGCCCAGTCACCGCCAAAACACCTACTGGCTCCTGAGCAACTTGGGCGGCTTGGAGCACTATCACCTCACGGCGGATCTAGCGCCCGGCGCGGAACAGGCCACCGCCGTGCAACAGAACATTACGATCGACCTCGATCGCCTGAAGGCCCTGCTGAAGTTGGCCGGAATTGATTAGGCCTCTTGCATCAATCAAGTGCTAACAATTCCTGACCATTGCACCGTCTTCGTACCGTCGCGGCGATAGGAAAAGAACCGATCGCCCTCGCAATAGGTACAGTGGGGCGCGATGGTGACCTGCTCCCGATCGAGGCCTAAGTTCAACACCTGTTGGACGATCGTTTGGCGCACATCCAACCGCGCCTTCCCCGGTTCCGGATCCGGCAACACGGGCGGCTGTTCCCAGCCTTGGGCCTCCTTCAGGGGCACAGCCAGCGAGGCCACCACCTCTTCAGCCACCGCTTCCGTCACTTGATAAACCGCACCGGAAATGGCCGGGCCCAGCGCCACCCGCAAATCCGCCAGTTGACTGCCCTGTTGGCGCATCCGCTCGATCGCCTTGGGCACAATGGCCGCCGCCGTTCCCCGCCAACCGGAATGCACCGCCGCCACCTGACCGGTTTTTAAGTCCGCAATCAAGGCCGGGGTGCAATCGGCGCTGCAAACCCACATCACCTGCCCCGGGCGATCGCTCAACAGGCCATCGGCTTGGGGATAGGTGGATTGTTCGCTGGCGGTGGCCGTCGCCTCTTGGAGCACGGCCCCTGCTGTGATTTCTGCGATTTCCGCCGGAGCCACCACCCGATCGCCATGCACCTGCTTGACTCGGAAAGTTTGGGCCGCTTCATCCAGCACCGGGGCCAACTCGGCCGGCGGGCGGGGGGCAAAGTGCCGGGTAAAAAAACCGTGGGGAATTGGCTCCAACAGGGAGCAGGTGAGATAGGGCAGTCCTTGCCAGTTGCGCCAATGCCAGCCAGTCACGATCGAGCCTCCCAAGGGTTCTGAGTTGGCATGATAGGTGGAATGTGCAATTTCTCCTAACTTGAATGCTGGAAAGTTTCAAGGGTCGGGAGATGGTTCAGGCGATCAAAATTGGCGCTATGCGTACAAAATTGATGCGTCTTTATTCGTCGGTCTCCAGTTGTCGCAGGCGCTCCCGTAATTCTGCTAATTCTGCCAGCGCGGCTTCTTTGGCTTGACGTTCTTGATCGCGTTCTGTCGCTGCTCGATCACGTTCTGTCGCCGCTCGATCGCGTTCTGTCGCCGTTCGATCGCGTTCTGCTGCCGCTTGATCGCGTTCTGCTGCCGCTCGATCGCGCTCAGCTAACACATCACCGATCTCGTCTGGCATCGGTAGCCATTGCCCTGTGGCCTCATTAAAGAATCGCAAGAGCGGCCCACAAACTTCTAAGCGCAACCCCAACACAGCACTTTGGTTGTCTGTGATGGGTAAATATGCCTCACAGGGGTCACCGTCTGGTGTGCGACTCGGCCCTAATTGATAGCCGCGTAATTGGCCCTCAATCCACTCGTTTTTGGGGTCAAACAGCCAGTATTCCTGTACCCCCATTTGTTGATAGAGCCAATGTTTATGGTGTTGGTCTTCCTGACGAGTGCCGGGGGAGGTGACTTCAAAAATAACGCTGGGAATTTCCCCCTCTTCCCAGATTTTGTAGTTGTCTCGGCCACCGGGAGCCACATTAAAAATCACCATCACATCGGGAGCCACTCGCAGCCGGGGATAGCCTTGGCTGTAGTAGAGAAACTGATCAGCTAAAACAGTCGCTTGCTGACCACACAAGTGAAATTGCAGTGCTTTTAAAATTGCAATGATTGCGTTGAGGTGAAGGTAAGTTTCAGCCAAGGGTTTTCCATCAGCAGAGGGGTAAACAATATCAGCCGGTTGGGGTTGATGGATGGTGACAGTCGGTAGCGCCAAATCGTTGGGGGCGATCGCGCTGTCAGGGGTGGACTCCTGGGCAGTGGACAAGCTCGACATCGGCGGGGCGATCGGACGATCGCGGGTCAATTCAATCCCTATTCTAGAGATCCCAATTCTAGAGATCCCAAAAATGGCTGGTGCTGGCTGGCTGGGGGCAAGGGGTTTAAACCCCTTGGCTGGCTGGGCTGGAGAAATGAAATGGGGGCGATCCGCTGGGTGACCCGATCGCGGTAGGGTAAGGGGCGATCGCCGCAAGCATGACCTCAAAAATCAGCAAGCAATTAGAAAACCATTGGTGTTGAAGCCCACCCCGATCGACCCCGCAGAATTCAGCGCCGCCGTGTTGCGCGAAACGGCGCGGCTCGGTGTTCGGTTGCCCAGGTTGCAGGTGCTAGCAGAGACCAGCTCCACCAATCAGGTGGCCTGGGAGCTGGCCCAAGCGGGGGTCCAGCCAGGGACGATCGTGATTGCGCTGCAACAGTCGGCGGGGCGGGGGCAGTGGGGCCGCCAATGGTCGTCGCTCTTGGGCGGGTTATATCTCTCGCGCTATTTTGCACCCCAGTTGCTGCCGGAGGATGGGGCCCAACTGACCTTGGCGGCGGCTTGGGGTCTGGGGCAAACCCTGCGCGATCGGGGTGTGCCGGTGGCGCTGAAGTGGCCCAATGATTTGGTGGTTCGGGGGCGCAAGTGGGGTGGGCTGCTGACGGAAACCCGATTGGTGGGTGGCAAGATTGCCCGCGCGGTTACGGGGTTGGGATTGAATTGGGCTAATCCGGTTCCCGAGACGGGGATCAATGCCACAGAGTTGTTTTCAGAATTGGAGTTTCCAAAATTAGGGTCTCCAGAACGATCGCATGATCAATTGGATCAATCATCAGATCAATCAGTAGATCGTCAATTAGTAGGTCGCCCAGATCCTTTAGATCCTTCAGGTCATTGGGTCGATCGCTCATTGAACTCGTCCAAGATTTCTGATGGCTCTAATTCGCTGCATGGGGCCAGTGCATTGGCGAATCAGGCGAGTCAAATGAACACCCCGCCCCTGTTGCCGCCGACTGATTTCCCTGCGGAGGGTGGGCCACCGATTCGATCGCTGGCAGAGTTGGCGGCCCTGGCGATCGCGGGTTTAGACCGGGGCGATCGACAACTCCAAACGGGCGGCATCGAAAGTTTTTTGGCAGATTATTTGGAACTGCTGGAAACCTGCGGGCGATCGGTGCAAGTGGGCGATCGCACCGGAATCGCCGTGGGCATTACCCCGCGCGGAGAACTCCGGGTCAAGTTTTCCGATCAACTGGCTGCGGAATTGCATCTCCCCCCCGGCGCAGTGCGCTTAGGCTATGCCCGATCGCCACAAGCGCCTGAACCCCCCGGCCCAGATGGTGGCAAGGTTACGGATTTTTTAAAGAATCCTTGAATAGTCTTTTCGATTTCCGCGAGGTTGTGTTAAGCGCTTTTGCTTTTTCCCTTGCTATCATGACTGAGGACTGAGCCGGAACCCCCTGACCCGTCATTGCCATTCCTGAAGAGAGCAGTAACGTCCTCAGGCTTTGGCAACTGTCCTGGCTCCAAAGCCCCGGTCAAAGGGTGCGTCAGCCGTTTTTGGCTGTGATTTCAGACCGTGGCTCAACATTTTCTGAACATTTTGGGCGATCGCGCCGTCTAAGGCTCGGTGACGCTTCCCTAGCGGCTCGTCCGCCCGAAGCCCACTGCGCTCCTTCTGGAACCAGGTCTTTCACGCTGTTTTTGCTGTCCCCGTCCCATTACGCCATGCATTGCGCTCCCAACCGCGCCATGAACCACCGCCCCAACTTCCCCACCCGTCTCCAACGCCGTCGCCGTCGCATTTTGCAAGGTCTCGGGTGGGTTGGCGCAATGACCAGCTTGCTCGGCGGACTGGCAACCCCAATCCGGGCGATCGACGCGGCCCCCAGCGGCGGTTCCGCAGACTTGGCCCCGGAAGCACCCGCTGCACCGCCGGAACCGAAGCCCGCCGCGAATCCCGATCGCCCAACCCGAATTGAGCGGCCCGCACCGGCCGTGGAGCGGACTCCCCAACGGGAACTGCCGAACGTTCCTCGCCTGGCCCCTTCCCCGGAAGAGCGCTCCACCAGCCGCGGCCCGATCGACCAGTCCAATGATTTCAACTTGGGAGCCACCCAACGCCAGGCCCCGCCCAGCGAAATTCAGTTCACAGAACGCTCCACCGGTTGCGCCAGTGTGGGCGGCCGCCTCAGCGCTGGTTGCACCGTGACCCGATCGCCTGGGCAACCCGGCCAAGCTGGCCACCCCGGAATTGTGGCCATTCCCACGGGCGATCGGGGTTCCCACCTCCAAATGGGCAGCCCCATGCGCCTTGGTTCCGTGGGCAGTGCCCTGCCGGCCCAATCGCCCATCTCCGTCAAAATCGGCCCCCTAACCGTGGGCTTAAACGGCGTGAACTTCGATGCCAACAGCTACTATTTCCGCAGCGGTCGCCCCAAGGGCCTGTTGGGCAATGGCAACCTAAAAATGCTGTTTCCGCTCACCAGCCTAGCTCCAATTTCCTCCTCCTTTGGTTGGCGGGTGCATCCGATCTTGGGCTACAGCCGCTTTCATGCGGGCACTGACCTTTCGGCTCCCTTGGGCACACCCGTGGTGGCGGTGTTGGATGGCAAGGTCTCGATCGGGGGCTTTTTGGGGGGCTATGGGCTAACGGTGGTGTTAGATCATGGCGACACGCAAAAGACCCTTTACGGTCACCTATCGGAAATTTTTGTGAAACCGGGAGCTACGGTTAAGCAAGGGGAGGTGATCGGTCGGGTGGGCAGCACGGGCATGTCCACGGGGCCGCACTTGCACTTTGAAGTTCGTCAGCTCACGGCCCAAGGTTGGGTGGTGACGGATCCAGCAAAGTTCCTGGCAGGCGCAAGCAGCCCGATCGCCGCTGCTGACAAACCCAAAGATCCCTTTGAAGCGTTGATGGCCGCCACGATCGAGGCGGTGAAGTCTTCCTACAAAGTCCAATACGCCGTGATCGACGAAACCAAGGCCGCTGCTCAAGTGCAATAGCCCGGCGATCGAGCGATCGAGTGGCAGATCAAGCAGCCCAGCTCCACCCAGACAACTCGCATAGCACTGTGACCTATCAGTAAACTTGAAGCGCTTCAGGTTTACTGATAAGCCATGTCAATTTTCAGCATCACGACTGCAAACGATCGCCCCGCCCGATCGCCCAGTATTTCTGTATCCCTTGTGTCAAGATAGGTAAAACAACTTAACAAATCCCCCATCCAGATCGGTCAAGCCCAGGAGGTGCGAGCATGGTTGTCGCCACAGAACGTCCGCAAACCGAGAAGCGGTTGACGATTCAAACCGCCGAGATTGCCGCCCAAACCCTGACGATTCGATCGCTGGACTGGGATCGCGATCGCTTTGATATTGAATTTGGCCTGCAAAACGGCACAACCTATAACTCCTTCCTGATTCGCGGGGACAAAGTGGCCCTGGTGGACACCTCCCACGCCAAATTTCGCCAACTTTATCTGGATACCCTGAAGGGCGCGATCGACCCGGCCCAGATTGATTACCTGGTGGTGAGCCACACGGAACCGGATCACAGCGGCTTGGTGGCGGATCTGCTAGCCCTGAATCCTAATATCACCGTGGTGGCTTCCAAGGTGGCGATTCAGTTTCTGGAAAATCTGATTCACCAGCCCTTCAGCAAACTGCTGGTGAAAAGCGGCGAGAGCCTGGATTTGGGCCAAGGGCATGTGCTGGAGTTTTTGAATGCGCCCAATCTCCACTGGCCAGACACGATCTTTACCTATGACCACGGGACGCAGACCCTCTACACCTGCGATGCCTTTGGGATGCACTATTGCAGCGATGACCTGTTTGATGCGGATTTAGGGGCGATCGAGCCAGATTTTCGGTTCTATTACGAGTGCCTGATGGCCCCCAATGCTCGATCGGTCTTGGGAGCCATGAAGCGGATGGATGCCCTCCCCGGCTACCACACGATCGCCACCGGCCACGGCCCCCTGTTGCGCCACAACGTGGTTGAACTCACCGGTCGCTATCGCCACTGGAGCCAAACCAAGGCCGAAGCGGAAACCACTGCCGCCGTGTTCTATGTGTCCGACTATGGCTACAGCGATCGGCTGTCCCAGTCGATCGCCAAGGGGATCACCAAAACCGGCGTGGCGGTGGAAATGATGGATCTGAAAGCGGCTGATCCTCAGGAGTTGCGGGAGTTGGTGGAGCGATCGGTGGCGCTGGTTTTGGCTGCGCCGCCCCAAGGGGAATGCGAAGCGGCGATCGGCACTATCTTGACCGTGGCCAACAACAAGCAGCGAATTGGTGTGTTTGAGTCTGGCGGTGGCCAAGACGAGCCGAGCTATCCCCTGTTCAACCGCTTCCGGGATTTGGGTCTGAAGCCAGCCTTTGACGTGATTCGGATTAGCACCAAGCCCCAAGCGTTCACTTACCAACTCTGCGAAGAAGCGGGCACGGACTTGGGCCAGGCATTGATGGTTAAAGAGACCGTCAAGCAAATGAAGTCCCTAGATTCCGATTTGGATAAGGCCTTGGGCCGCTTGAGCGGCGGCTTGTATATCATCACGGCCAAGAAGGGCGATGTGGCCAGCGCCATGTTGGCCTCTTGGGTGGTGCAAGCCAGCTTCCAGCCCCTGGGAATCACGATCGCGGTGGCCAAAGACCGGGCGATCGAGTCGCTGATGCAAGTGGGCGATCGCTTCGTGCTGAACATCTTGGAAGAGGGCAACTACGGCCACCTGATGCGGCACTTTCTGAAGCGGTTTGGCCCCGGTGAAGACCGTTTTGCCGGTGTGGAAACCCAGCAAGCCATCAACGGCTCCCCCATCCTCAGCGACGCGCTGGCCTATCTGGAATGCCAGGTCAGCAGCCGGATGGATTGCGGGGATCACTGGCTGGTCTACAGCGCCGTGGATAACGGTCGGGTCTCGAAGGAAAATGCCCTCACGGCCGTTCACCACCGCAAAGTGGGTAACCACTACTAACCACCAGGACTCCGGGGCGCGATCGGGTCAAGGGTTAATCAACAGCCGGTAGGGTGGGCAATGCCCACCTGGCCCGTAGACCACTGGCTAATTCAACAACTCTCCCTAAACAGTGTTGCCCGTGCGATAGGGCGATGAATCGACCCGGCGCACCATGCCAATCACGCCCGGTTCACCGGAAAAGTGAATCCGCTCACCATACAAGTCGAGGCCAATCAACCGCCCCGATCGATGCAGTCCCGGCAGCAAGCAGCTTAAGGGGCGCTGGTTGTCGCGAATGCAGTCTTCCAGCTTGTGAACCAGCATGGCTTGATAGTCCACGGGAATTAAATCCAGGATGGACTCCACCCGTGCCAATTCACGCCGCCGATAGCCAAAAATTTGAGCAAAGCAGCGGTTAACGTAACGCAACCGTCCTTCAGCGGTGGTGATGTAAAGGCCGGTTTCTTCGAGGCCGCGGGCTTCGCTGGCGTTGACGGCACTTTGGATACTGCTGGGGAGAATGTTGGAGCTGGCGATCGAGTCTTCAAAGGGGTTCGCCAAGGAGGGCAAGGCGTTGGATTCGCCCGCGAAGGACGGCGCTTCGTGGCTGAGGGGATCCTCTTTGCTTTCGTTTAGGGTGCTGGTGAGCTGGTCATAGAGCAAGGCGTTTTCTAAGTTGAGGGCGATCGCGTCGGCGGCAAATTGGGCCTGCTCCACACGCAAGGGGGTGAAGTGGTGCGGTTGGCTATGCATGAGGGTGGCCAGCGCCAACAGCCGTTTTCCGCGCTGGATGGGGATGCAAAGGGCCGATCGCACCGTGTAGGGCTGGTTGGGCAGTTGCAACCACCGCTCATCGGTCATGGTGTCCATCACGATCGCGATTTGTCGGTGCTGAATCGTCCAGGCTGCCAGCCCTTCTTTCAGAATTTGGTTAACGATTTCTCGCTTTTGCTCCCGAATGGTGGAGCCTCGGGCCAACAAACATTCCGTGGCTTGCAGGTGCTCATCGAGGAGAAAAATACTGCCCTGTTCTGCCTGGCACAGGGATTGCAGGGCTTCCAAGATCTGTTGAGTCAGGGCCCGCAACACCAAGCCGGTGGCGGTGGTCATTCGGGCTGTCACGATCCAACTGCCCAACAGTTCCTGCTGAAGACGAAGGGCAGCATTGTGGGCATTGAGGCGATCGATTTCAGCATTGAGTCTGGAAACCTCGGGACTGGCCAAGATGCCGGACCCATCGCGATCGCTCATAACCTTGCTCTCCCAACTCGCCGCCGTGAATGCCAACTCTAGCCAAGGTATCACTCATCCCGAATTGCGGGGCCCCGATCGCGGAACTGGCCGCTTTTCGCCACTGGGCATCGCCGCCAGCGGCTGCCAAGGAACGATCGGGCAGCGGATTGGGCAGGGTGCGCGGGGGTTGGCGGATGCTGGAGATGAGCCGATCGGGAAATGCCAAGCTTGGAAACGGCAAACTAACCCTATTGTGCTTTGGCTGAGAATCTAGCGCTTGAGAGTCTAGCGCCTGAGAGTCTCGCCGCTGAGGGGCTAATTTGCTGGCCGATCGCGATCCTTGGCGGGGGCGATCGTGTTTTCCATTCCCATTTTGGGTGAATTCTGGCAAAGGTGCTTGAACTTTTTCAGCATCTTTGGCAATATAAACAAGCTTGACCCACAAGCAACCAGGGTGACTGGCGCAACGGCAGCGCATCGGACTCTTAATCCGCTGGTTCTGGGTTCGAATCCCAGGTCACCCATTTTCTGAAGCAACATCCTGAGTTGCGTCTTGAATCGCTCATTCTGTTGCGTTATTTTGCGTTATTTAAAGTGAAGGCCGATGGCGGCCCAGAGTCGATCGAGATTGATATTGACCGCCACATCGTCGGCCAGTGAGTCCAGCAACATATCCCGGTGCTCCCGGTAGTCGGGAATTCCCGTGGGCAAGGAAGACAGACCCCGTTGGTGGCGCAAACGGTTGAGCCAAGCCCGCCGCCACGGACTGCTATCAAAAATGTCCGTGAGATAGGTTCCCCAAACCAGTTGGCTGCTGGACACCACGCCCAGTTTGGAATCATCAAAGAGGGATTGCACACTTTGGCTGTCCAAAATTTGGGTGTAGCTTTGGCGAAATTCGCGACTGGTGACCGGTAAGCCCGCTTGGGGATAGTTGGAGGTGGCCTGGCGTTCTCGATCAATCCAGTCGCCCGTGGTGATGCTGGAGATGGGTAACAGATCCAGCCCCATCAGTTCTTGGGAAGCGGTGTCTAGCCCTTGCAGTTGCACCACCTGGCGACCCAGCATCTGGAATCCTTCGCCAATGCCCAAAATAGTACCGCCCGCGATCGCGTATTGCTGAAGATCTTCCGCAAAGCCGGATTGGTGCAGGGCCTGGAGATCTTCGGCCAGGTTGTTCGATCGCGGCAAAACCACCGCGTCGGGATAGCCCAATTCTTGACCCAAATCAATGTAGCGCAGGGAAACCGTTGGCTCGGCCGACAACGGATCCAAGTCGCTGAAGCTGGCGATGTGGGGCAAGCGCACAGCGGCGATCGTGGTTTCAATGTCCGATTGACGACGACGGCGAGCAAACAGGTCGATCGACTCGGGCGAAGGGAAGAGGTTCTGGAGCCAGGGCATAACTCCCACCACGGGAATTCCGGTGCGCTGTTCCAACCAATCGCGACCGGGCTTGAGCCGATCGGGATTGCCCCGATATTTGTTAATGATGATCGCCCGTACCAATGCTTTTTCGGTTGGATCCATCAGCTCCAACGTCCCGATCGCGCTGGCCAACCAGCCCCCCCGATCGGCATCCACCACCAACACCACAGGCGCATTCAGGGTTTGCGCCAAGTGCAAGTTACAAACATCCTGCCCCGTCAAATACGCATCGGCCGGGCTGCCCACCCCATCGGCCACCAACACATCAAAGGCCTGAGTTAACCGCTCAAGGGATTGTTTGAGCACCGCCCAGACCCGTTCCGGAGACTGATCACCGGAACAGCGGGGATTGAAATCCGCTTGGGGTTCCGTGCGGGCCGCCCAGGCTTGCACCGCCTGGAAATAGGCGATTTGTTCCCCTTGGTTGGTGGTGTAGAGCATCGAGGAGGTGCTTTGGGCTTGGAAGGGAGCCACCTTCAGGCCCCGTCGATACAGCAGCCGACCGAGCGCCGAAGCCAACAGCGACTTCCCGGCCGCGTTACCTGTGCCGATCAGCAAAATTGCTTTGAGAGCCTGTGTGTCCATAAACTTCAACTTCGGAACCGATAAACGATCGGTTATCCCAAATACTGCGATTACTGAAATGTTTTAAGGGGCAAGAGCCTTCACCACGGCGGGGAAGGATTCATGCCGAAGTTCGCGTCGAAATCCGGGCCGAAGCCGGGCGACAGAACTGGAAGCTGAAACTGAGCAATGATCACGAGAGACCGAAACTTAGAGCGGCCATCGTCCCCAGCGCCACAGACCATTCCGCAGGCGATCGCCCCATCGGCCCTGAGTCCAGGCGGCGGGGTTCGCCTGCCACCGATCGAGCAACAAAAACCCCAGGGGCGTGAGCCGGAATCGATCGGTCAAGCCTTGACCATCAACCTCCCGTCGTAACATCCCCACCTGAATTAGCCACATCAGTTCGTTTTCTGCGGCCAACTCGCCCAAGGGTGATCGGGTCATTGATTGTTGCACAGCCGCCACACCCACCAACTCCGCGATCGCCACACTGCGACTGCGCATGGACTCGTAGAACTTCACCCCAAACGGCGCACAACGGACAGCACGCGCGGCTCGATGCACCGTTTTCTCAGGATAGGTGATTTGGATTGGGTTCACCTGCTGATTTGCTTGCTCCGCTGTTTCCACGCCAATACCTCAATCCTTGCCTAGCTGTTGGTTAACCCTTGTGTTGGAAATGCTAAATCCTGGAAATGCTGAATCCTGGGAATTTTCAATGCTGAAGAATGTTGGAAATGCTGAAGAATGCTGGAAATGCTGAAGGTGGAAAATGTTGGCGATGGGAATGGTTGAATTTGGGCAATTTCGACCGCTAATGCACCCCTGCTGATTTCTATCTCCAAAGTACAGCGTCGTTGGATCTTGAGAATGGGAAATTCCGTCATTCAGAGCAGCCTAGTTCAGGATTGGTCGATCGCGTCAGTGGCCGATCGAATCCCGCAGTTTTGAGGCATCCCGGTCAATGATAGATGGGAAAAGGGATCGGCAAAGGAATTGAAGCTATGACTTTCCTCACCTCCGGGCGATCGCGCCGCTGGATTTACGGTTTGCTGGCCCTTTGTGCGGCCGTGATCACCACCCTCAGCACGCCACCGATCGTCCAAGCGGTCGATTGGTTAGACCTGCTCCGACGCGGCTTTGAAGTTTATCAACTCTCGAATCTTTCCGATGCCCAAGAAGTGGATTTAGGGCGACAGATCGATCGGGAACTGAGCCGCCAATTACGATTGGTGAATAACAGTCCCCTCAATCGGCTGGTGGACTCGATCGGGCAGCGCCTCGCCGCCGTCAGCAGCCGCCCCAACATTCCCTACACCTTTCGGGTGGTCAACAGCCGTGATATCAATGCCTTTGCCACCATGGGCGGTTTTGTTTATGTCAATTTGGGGCTGATGGTTGCGGCCGAGAACGAAGCGGAACTCGCTGGCGTGATGGCCCACGAAATTGGCCACATCACCGAGCGCCATGTGGTGAAAAACCTGCGGAGCCGGGCCCTGTCGGACGGAATTTTGAGCGCCACGGGTCTCGATCGCCGCCGGGCCACCAGCCTGGGTGTGGAGTTGGCGTTAAATTTGCCCCGCAGTCGCCAAGCGGAATTTGAGTCCGATCAAGTGGGGGTAACCCTGCTGCAACGGGCCCAATATGCCCCGATCGGGTTGCCCAGCTTTTTACAAAAACTTCGTAGTCGGCGGGAACCGCCTGCCATCCTCAGCACTCACCCCAACAGTGATGAACGGGTGGCGCGATTGCTGCAACTGATTGGCCCCAATGGCAGCAATGGCATGGGGCTGGACAATGCGGAATATCAAGGATTTGTGCGATCGGCCCTGCGCTAACGGCCAGGCGCTAAAAACGGGCACTGAAAACAGGCGATCGCCCCTAAAATCGACCCACCACGGCCTCTGGCATGATCGAAATCGTCGCTTCCGCCAGGGGCCGAATTCGGGTTTCACTGCGATAAATATTGACCTGGTAGACCATTTGCTGAGTGAGGTCAACGCCCGTCAACCAACCGCTGCGGGGGTGATAGGCTCCGGTGTCAATGTCCAGCCAGCCGGGCCCCCGAGCCAGTTGCCCCGGTTCAATGCCCGGGAGCGTGAAGGTGATGGTGTGGCCCGTCACGATCGTTTTGTCGTTGAAGTAGGGCTGGGGGAAGCTGTGGAACGAGTCACGGATCCAACAAAATTGCTGAATACCTTGCACATCTAAAGGCAAAGTGGGATCCACCCCCGCATGGACGATCCAATAGTCACCCCAATCAACGTAGAGGGGGAGCGATCGCATCCAGTCAAAGTGCGCGTGGGGAATTCCCGGCTCGCCATAAAAATCTTGGTAGCTCACCAGGGTCATTTGTCCACCGCTGAAGAGCCAGGCTTGCAGCGGTTGTTGCAGCACTTGACCCTCGTGCAAAATGTCCAGCAACATGCGTTCGTGATTCCCCAGCAAGCATTGGTAGGGGCTATGCATCACGAAATCCACCACCTGGGCACTTTTGGGGCCGCGATCGATTAAATCACCCACAAAGCAGAGCTGATCATCCTGGCCAGGTGCAATCAAGCCCAACAAGTGCATTAAGCCATCGTATTGTCCGTGGACATCACCAATGACAATTTTTCGAGTCGCTGAAGTCGCATCCATACCTATTATCTTGACGTGCGATCGCCCCAACATGCCAGTTCACGATCGCGATCTGATGGGGGATTTTTTCGCAGACCGCCGTTAATTCGACTTACAGCTTAGCGCCATCGGGTTTTGACCGCTTAATACCTGATCCACGATCGCCCGTGAGAATCGTCACAAGTTACGGTGACGAATGTAGCTGATCGAGCCGATCCAGCCGATCGCATTGAACCGATCCAACCGATCAAGCTGCCGCTGCTCGATCGTGGGGACAAGGGGTTTAAACCCCTTGTCCGGATGGGTTGGGGTTAGAAGAATCAGCCATCGCGGCCGGACTCGATCGAACCGATGGCTTGTGTTCAAACCCGCTTCCCGCTCCCCTCGTCTTCAGTTCGTTGATTAACCCAATGGCAAAGGCCCGAACTGCGGAAGGTCTAGTTGCTGAGGGCCTTCAGGAAATTTTGCAATTGCCCCAGGAAGCCTTGGCGCTGGGCCGCCGCATTCACGGCCGCGTTGGGGCTGTTGGTGTCCTCGCCGCCAGTGGCTTGCAGCAAGATTTCATCCAAGGCCTCGCCAGCGGGCCGTTGGGGACGGGTGGCCACCAATTGATAATCAGCATTCTCGTCAGCGGGTTCTAGCCACACTTCCCACTGGCCCGGGAAAGCCCGGCGCACGGCTGCTCCTTCGATGGGGCGCAGATAATAGGCCGTGACGATTTGGTTTAAGAACCGATCGCGCAGTTGCCGGCCCGCATAGCCAATGCCAATGATCGCCAGGTCTTCCATCCGAGGATTCAGGAAAATCACGGGTCGATCGCCCGCCTCTTGGCACAGTTGCTCCACCTGAGTCACTTCCACGGCCGACGGTTCAATGAACAAAAAGATGCCGTCCTCCGGTTGCACCTTGCCAGTCATGGGAGTGCGCCCCGATCCCACATCAGTGATCCGAAAAGGGCGATCGCCCCAATCGCGCCGAGCCAAGGCGGCCGCCCCCGCATCGGGGAAGAAGATTTTGAGCCGATCGCCCCAGGGTTCCAAGGCCGCGAGGAAACTTTCCGCCACGGGCATCACTTTCAGCTCCGGCAAAACCAATTCCACCTGAATGAGCGTTAGCCCCTCATCCAAAGCGGCAAGGGTGGCACTGCGGGCTTGGGCGATCGCCTCGGCTAAATCCTGGGGAATTCCGCTCATGATAGGGGTTTCTATGAAAAAACTATTAAGCTACAAATACTGTTCTTTATACCGTTTTTGGCCGCTTTGCCACCGCCGCTATGGGAAACATCACGCTCAATCTGGTTGCGATCGGGGTGTTTGTGGTCACCTTGTCTAGCCTGTTTGGCCCCTTGATTGCCCTCCCGGCGGAAGTGCCAGCCCTGTTCACCGCTGGCTTTTTGGGATTGGCGGCGGTCGATCGCTTTGGGTGGCAAGGTCGGGGCGGCACGTTGCTGGTGGACTGGTTTGCCAACCGATCGACGGCCCACCGCGATCGCATTTTGCACCACGAGGCGGGCCATTTTTTGGTGGCCCACTTGTTGGAAATTCCCGTTTCTGGCTATGCCCTCAATGCTTGGGAAGCATTTCAGCAGGGCTATCCCGGTTCCGGTGGGGTGCAATTTGCCGATCAGGAACTGGCCCAATGGCTCGATCGCGGTGAAGTGCCGGCCCGCATTCTCAGCCACTACGCCACCGTCTGGATGGCGGGCATTGCTGCTGAACAGTTGGTGTATGGCAATGCCGAAGGCGGCAGTGATGATCGCCAAAAGCTCCTGAGCCTTTGGGCCCAACTCAGCACCCAGGGCCAAGGCAACCGCCCCAACGCCACCGCCCAAATGAATTTGTCGATTTTGCGAGCCAAGACGCTGCTGCAACAAAATGAGCGGGCCTATGGTGCTTTGGTGGCCCAACTGCGCGATCGGGGTTCGATCGACCAATGCAAGGCTGCGATCGACCAACACAAAGTTTCCCCGATCGATCAACCCTCCCAAGCGGCCTAGTAGCGTGACAGGCTTAATACATTGGGTCAAAATTGCGGAGCCAGTCGTAGTAACAAGGGGCTTAAGCCCCTTGCTGCCTAACGATTTGGTAGCGGTAACAGCCATATAATTTAACCCAGCGAATTAAGGCCGCTACGCTACTAGGTTGGCTGAATCGCGTGAGTTGCGCAGCGGGATTAGTCTGGGCCGATCGGGAAGGCCCGCAATCGGGGGCTGGTGATTTTGAGATCCACCCGATCACCCGGTTCCAGCTTGCACCGCCAGTCCGTGACCACTTGCAACCGCTCGTCACTGGGTAATTGCACCAGGTAAACATATTCCCGTCCTAGGAATTGGCGCTCCAGCAGTTGGCCGTGGCCTTGGGGATCGGCTTCCAGGGTCACATCCGTTTGGCGAATCGCCAGCTCCACCCGATCGCCCGGAGGATCGTTGCCCAGTTGTTCCGGCAAAATTAGCCCCAATTCCGTTTGCCAACCTTGGGCCGATCGGGTGGCGATCAGGAAGTTCGTTTCTGCCACAAACCCGGCCACAAACCGGGAATCCGGCTCCCAATAGAGACCTTCAGGGCTGTCGATTTGCTCGATTTGGCCCCGACGCATCACGGCCACTCGATCGGCGATCGCCATAGCCTCTTCCCGATCGTGGGTGACAAAAACGGCAGCGGCTCCGGCCCGTTTCAAAATGGCTCGCACTTCCTGGCGCAACCGTTGGCGCACCCGGGCATCCAAATTACTCAGCGGCTCATCCAACAAAATCAAGGACGGCTGCGGGGCGATCGATCGAGCCAGGGCCACCCGTTGCTGTTGGCCGCCCGACAGTTCGTGGGGATAGCGTTTTTCCAGGCCTTCTAATCCCACCAGGGCGATCGCCTCGGCCACCCGATCGTGTAATGCCTGGGGAGCCTGTTTCCGCAATCGATCTAGCCCAAAACCGACATTTTGGGCCACGGTCAGGTGGGGAAACAGGGCGTAATCCTGAAAGACCATGCCCAGTTGGCGGCGCTCCGGCGGAACCCAGCCGCCCGGCCCCGCCACGGGCCGCCCTGACAACACGATCGCCCCCTCATTCGGCATTTCCAACCCGGCAATGAGTCGCAGCAAGGTGGTTTTGCCGCAGCCGGAGGGGCCCAACAATGCCAGAAGTTCGCCCTGCATCAGGGTCAGCGTTACCCGATCGACCGCAGCCGGCCCGGTTTGATAGCGACGGGTTACGCAGTCTAAATGCAAAATGGCCAAATCCAAACGGGCGGCAGCGTCGGTCATGGTCGGGCAATCCACAAGGCAAAGGGCAAGGTCAGCCACAGGTCATCCTATGACGTTCGCTTGCTTCTTGCCAATCACTTGCAAGTATCAGCGCAAAAATGGAACCTGTGGATCCGATGCAGATCTCGTGTAGATCTATTCCCATGAGATCTACACGAGATCTCGCGGATGCCGTGGACTTTAGGGGCGATCGAGTGGATCCAGCTCTTCCAAAATTCGGAACCGCACATGGTTGAGCGCCAAGTCACCCACCTTCAGATCCGACAATTCCGCCAAGGGTTGCCCACCCAACTGGATTCCTTGGAATCGAGATCCCTTGGCAATTTCCACATGGTTCCAAGGCAGGGCCATGAAATAGCGAGTGGGATAGGGGCCGCCCTCTTGGATGTCGTCGGGGTTGGACTCCATGGGCACCCAGCCAAACCCGGGAATGAAGAACTCTAGCCAAACGTGGTTGTAGTCGGGATAGAGCGCCACTTGGGTGCGATCGGCCGGTTGTGGGCACTTGTAACGACCTACGGTGCGGGTGGCGATGCCATTCAGCCGAGACAGGGCCAGCAACACGCCCACATATTCACCGCAACAGCCATAACCGCGATCGAGCACCGCATCGGGCGGTTCAATGCTGCGACGAATCCGATAACCCAGGCGATCGTACACATAGTTCCGAATGGCCAACATTTGCCGCAGCAAGTTGGTTTCGGTGCCGATCGCCTCGCGGGCCGCCGCCCGCACCGAAGGCTGATCCATCGCCAAATTGTCGTTATCAACTAAATATTTTTCGGTGTAGTCTGCGGGCAATTGGCAGTCTGCCAGGGAGGGCAACCGTTCCACATCCGGCGGTGTGAGTTGGTAGCGAATGCCCCGCACATCGATGATCGCTTTCCAACCAAACAGCCGCCCTTCACCCCGCTCGATCGAGCCAAATTTGAAGACCGCCACCTGCTGACCGTCAGGCAACAGTTCAATTTCAAAGGGCATCCCCACGGGTTCGACGCTTTGCACCGTTTGCCGATCGGTGTTGGCCGGCAAGGAAATGCGCCACTCCAAATCCTTCAGCAGACTGAAATCCACCCCTTCCAAGGGTGACAGTTCTTCCACATAGAACATCTCAATCCGGTAGCCGTTGGAGAGGGCATAGCCCCGATCGGGATAAAAGCCATAGTCCAGGGGGCCGATCGTCACCCGATCGCGGAACGCCACTTGCAGGGGTTCCGGATCGTTGGGGTTGTCGCGGATGTAGGGTTCTTCGCCCGAGTAGGCCACCCAGAGGGTTCCCGCTTGATCAAAAGCCAAAGCCGTGGGCGATTCGTAGGGAGTCAGGACGCTGAAATTCACCAGCCCCGTCGCCCGATCGAGACAATAAACCGTTTGCTCCAGGCGATCGCACACCCAAAGTTCTTCGCCCCTTGCCACCAAATTTTCTACCCCAATCCCGGGGGCATAGAACCGGGTAATTTCACGTCCTGTGTTCAAATCCAGCACATAGATACAGCCCGATCGCTGGGAGGACACGTATAGGGTCGATCGATAAATCGCCACCCCTTCCACCCACTCGGGTAGGGTGTACATGGGTTTGGGTTCCCACTGGCCCCAATTGCAGGCGAGCACTTCCCGATCGCGCGTGAACCAGACCGAGGGCACATCAGCCCCGGCCAACGGCGGCCCAATGGCCAGCCCGATCGCATCCAGAAAATCCCCAACCTGATAAACATTCAGAACTTCAGTGCAGTCGGTTGCCAAGTCCACCAGCAGCAGATGGCCCCGGGCCGCATCCAAGGCCAGCACCTGATCCTGATGAATCGCCAGGCCGCGCAAGGCATAGGTCGCCAAGGGACGACAAAGGCGATGGCGGCGATCGGGCGGGGCCGGGGAGTCGGTGGCCTCGGCGTTGGAGCGATCGGTATCATGGGGCGATCGAAATGGCGACTGACGAGATTTCGCAAACACGGTTTTTAGGGGGCAGCCTCAACGGCGGCGGCGCGATTAATTTGTACGATAACCCGTTCTCGGAGACTGTATCAATTGCACCGGATTGGAAACCTTCCAATACTGACAGATAGGCTTGGGGTTTGCCATCGACCATTCCCAAAAACACTCCCAAATTTTCAGCAGACTTTTTAGAAAACCTTCAGAATCAATCGCGATCAATTGCTCCCCGATGTTTACCATTGCGTGGCTTATGTCATGCCTTTGCTGACCTTTTGGGGGGCGCGAATCTTGAGCTTTGACCCAGAGCCTGTGTTGGCATTTAACTGGAAAGTTTCGCCTAAGAATTTTGCTGAGAAATCTTGGGTCAATGGAAATTTTGTATCAAAAAGATCAAAAAATTAAAAAATAGCCAAAAAAAACCAGCTCCCACGGCTTTTAAAAAAATGCGTTAGACTAACCGCCAGCGCCATTGTGATCGATCGCTCAAATGCTCTTGAGGTACAGATCATGGGACTTTCTCAAACAATCCAAGTGAAGCGACTCGACTCCATGAAGTCGGGAATGGCAGAGTTTTACACGCCCCAATCCTGCCATGAAACAATGTTGGTGCAAGTGCCGGCCATGGCGCGGGATGATTTATTTGTGCATCGGTTTCAGACCGATCAATTGTTGGTGGTGCGGGGCAATTTTGTGATGGTGGTGTTGCACAACCGTCGCTATCAATACATTCCTTTGAGCGATCGTGTGCCGGTGGTTTTAACCATTCCGCCCGGTGTGCCCCATGGTGCTTTGAATTTCAGCCAAGATCCCTGTTTGGTGGTGAATGCTGTGGTGCGTCACGGAGCAGCCCATCGCCTTGACTATCGACCCATGAAACCACCCTTTGCCTACGATTTGGCAGTGGCGGAACAATCCTTGGCAGCTCTGTTGAATTGTGTGGAAGCGGCGGCTTAATCGCCCGCTCGAATCGCCCGCTCGAATCGCTCGATCGAATCGCCCGATCGATCAGTTGTTGGCTCGATCGCTACATCAGGACTGACGCAACAGATAGATCACTTAGATCACTGATTTCAACTAGATCGCTGATTTCAACGGGGTTCAGCTTCCAATTCCTGAAGCCTGGCTGCAATTCGTTCTCCAAAATCGGGATCGTTGTTCGCCAAGCTCAGGAGTTGCACATATTCCTGAGGTTTCAAACCCGCCTGCTCGATCGCCTCGAAAGCCTCCAGCTCAATTTCCTGCTCCAAGCGGCTGGCTTCCGGTTCAGTTTCCGCTTGGCGCAGCTCTCCTTCCCGCCGCTCCAACAGGGCCAGCACTTGCAAATAGGCCCGCACAAATTGGGTCACCTTTTCGGCCGGCACGGCGCTGGCATCCGGTGAAATCGGGGCGGCTGACCCGGGCGCGGCCAGCGGGATCGGTTCCGTGGCGGCCCAGGCGGGGATCAAGGCGCTGCCCCAAAGCCCGCCGATTAGGCAACCAATCAACCCGATCGAGAGGAAAAGTTTGCCCACCGATCGCCCGGCTTGGCGGAGGCGATCGCCCCAAGGAAGGCGCGAAAACTGGCTCGATCGATTGGCCATGGGTCTGCCTGCGGTTGTGCTGATGGGCTGGAGCTGCTGATTGGTTCTAGCTGATGAAGTTGGGTCGTTTATTTGAGCCGATCGATGGCGCTGAGATTGCGGTTGATCGCCCTATCGATCGACCGGATGTTGGCCATAGTGCGGCAATACCGTGGACCAATGGGGCCGAACGTCCTTTGCCCAATCCTGTTGGGCCAGTTGCAAAAGGGCGATCGCGTCTTGGCCCAAATCTGCCTCCGCCGTCACAATCACACAGGGAGCCGGTTGCTGGGCGATTGTGGTTTCCCACTGTTCCGGAGCCAAGACCCGATCACTCAAATGGGTCACCAAGCCCGCCGCCGTAACCTCATAAATGCCCCCATGCCATTCTCCTCGTCGGGCCGGCATTTGCACCGCCAGCCATTCACCCGGTTGGGCTCGTTGGCGCTGTCGCCAGGCCGCCGCCGCCAGGGTGGAATAGCCAAACAGCGGGAGATCCAACTGTTGCGCAAGGGTGCGGGCCGCCACCACGCCAATGCGGGTGCTGGTGAAACCGCCGGGGCCGATCGCCACCGCCAAAAGCTGTACCGCCGACCAAGGCAGGGGATACACAAACTCCGACAGTCGATCGTGGAAATCGCTGGATAGTTTTGTGCCCAATTCCCAAACCCGCCCCACCATGTCACGGGGCGAGTCTCCCTTAGCCAATCCCAACTGGGCGCTGGCGGTGTGGATGGCGATGCCCCAACGGTTCCCCTCAGTCATGCGGCAATCTTGTGCTCTTGAAATGCTGTTGAAATGCTGATGTTGAAATGTTGAAAGACTGATGAAGTTCTAATCTTGCCAGCTTCCGGCAAAGATGCTGCCTGCGGCCCGCGCGATCCGCTCCAAGTCTTCATCCAACAGCGGCGGCCAGTTCACCCCCTGTCGATCGCCCTGTTCATAAGCCTCGCGACTTTCTACCGCAATCCGATAGAGCGGCCCGGCCAGCTCCCGGCTGAGGCTGGGAGTTCCTTCCAAAGCGTTGTAGACCATTTTCAGGGCCAACAGAATGGAGGTAACTTGTCCGGGAATTGGGGGTTTGCCTGCCTTCAGCCGATTCAAAAATGCATCGGCATTTTCAGAACTCGCGTTGCCTTGGCCAATCAAAAAGCCGCGGGCGGTTTCGTAATCCATAGACAGGGTTGGGTTGAATCAGTTGAATCAACGGATAGCGTTCATGCCAACAGGGCCAGCGGTTAATTAACCCAAGGCAACGAGAAATGGGCCGGGGCGATCGAGCAAGGGTAAACCAGCCGATAGAATGGTTGCACCTCAAGATATTACTGAAAACAGCCCCCATCGATCGTGCTAGACCTGAAGCTACTGCGTGCGAATCCTGATGATGTCCAAGCACGCCTGAACCACCGTGGCCAATACGACATTGCTCCGATTTTGGAACTCGATCGGGCAGTGCGTGACTTGGAACAGCGGCGCAATGATCTCCAGGCCCGCAGCAACGAAATTGGCAAACTGGTGGGCCAAAAGATGAAGCAAGGGGCCGATCCCCAGGGGGCAGAAGTGGCGGCCCTGAAGGAAGAAGGCAACCAACTGAAGGCCCAATTGGCAGAGCTGGAACCCCAGGAACGGGACTTGAAAGCGCAAATTGAAAGCGCCCTGATGACCATTCCCAACTTGCCCGACCCCACCACCCCGATTGGGAAGGATGAGGACGACAACGTGGAAATTCGGCGGTGGGGCGAGGCACTGATCCCCACGCGATCGGACATTTTGCCCCACTACGAAGTGGGTGAAAAGTTGGGTTGGTTGAACTTTGAACGGGCCACCCGCATTGCCCAAAGCCGATTTGTGGCGTTGATTGGTGAAGGGGCCGCCCTAGAGCGAGCGTTGATTAGCTTCATGCTCGCTCGCCACATTGCCGCCGGTTATCAGGAAGTGTTGCCCCCCATCCTGATTAACTCCGCCTCGTTAACCGCTTCGGGCCAGTTGCCCAAGTTTGCGGAGGAAAGTTTCAAGTGCGATCGCGATGATCTGTGGCTCGCGCCCACCGCTGAAGTACCGGTCACTAGCCTTTACCGCGATGAAATCTTGAACGATGATCAGTTGCCGATTTACCACTGCGCCTACACGCCCTGTTTTCGGCGCGAAGCCGGCAGCTATGGGCGCGACACTCGCGGACTCATTCGGTTGCACCAGTTCAACAAAGTGGAGCTGTTTAAGTTTGTGTCGCCGGAAACCTCGGAGGCAGAACACCAACAATTGCTCCAGGATGCAGAGGGCGTGTTGCAGGCCCTGAAGCTGCCCTATCGGGTGTTGCAACTTTGCACGGGAGACATGGGTTTCTCGGCCCAAAAGTGCTACGACTTGGAAGTTTGGCTGCCCTCCCAAAACAAATATCGAGAAATTTCCAGTTGCTCGAACTGTGGTGATTTCCAAGCCCGTCGGGGGAATTTGCGGTTTAAGGAGGCGGGCAAAAAGGGAACCCAATTCCTGCATACTCTCAATGGTTCCGGGCTGGCTGTGGGCCGAACGATGGCGGCAATTTTGGAAAATTACCAACAACCGGATGGGTCGATCGCCGTGCCGGAAGCCCTGCAACCCTACCTGGGCGGCAAAACGGTGCTGGGAGCGGCAACCCGTTAACCGCTCAACACAGCACCACCGCAGCACCACCGCAGCGCCACCGCAGCAAGGGCGGAGAGGCCATCACAGTACAATCAGGAAACCGATCAAACCGGAATCTTGGTTAGCGGCTATTGACCGTTGATTAACCCTGATTCAGCATTGGGTTCATCAAAATTGGGTTCGTCAACTATGGCAGGCGATCGAACGGCACAGTCTGGCTCTCTTGATCCCAAAATGACCTACTACGACCTTTTGGGGCTGCATCCCTCGGCGGATGTGATTGAAATTCGGCGGCAATATCGCGAACTGAGCAAGGCCTATCACCCGGACACAACCGAGTTGCCGCTTCCGATCGCCACGGTCAAATTTCAAGAGTTGAACCAAGCCTATGCGGTGTTGAGCAATCCCGATCGCCGGGAGCAATATGACCTCTCGATCGGCTATTCCCGCTGGACGGTGGTGCAGCCCTGGCAAAATTTGCAGCCCCCCAGTTCCTTCGAGTCTTCCAATTTGTACTTGGATCCGACCGATCGCCCCCTATCCGGCGGGGAACTGTTTGCCCTGTTTACGCTGGGCCTGTCCTTTGTGGGCTGTTTGGCGTTGGTGTTGGTGGTGGGAATTTTGCGGGGAGAAATTTCCCTCACCCAAATTGCTGGATTGTAGGTTTGGTCAAGTTCCCAACACCAACCCAGCCCGGGGACTTGCTACGATGATCGGCACGGTGTCTCCCGGCGGCCCGATTTGACTGGATGAATCGATCGCCCATCGAGCTGGTGGCGGCCCAAGCTGGGTTGTGAGGGGTGGGTTTTCTGCCCGATCGACCCGCAGCCACGGCCAAACCCAGCCCCCGATCGCTGGTTTATTCAGCGGAGATCCGATTGCTGATTTCAGACTTCCCTATGGATAGTGACGGTAGTAGTCGTCCGCTCGAACCGCTTTTGCATTCTGCCTTCCCCCTCCGTTCTCCATCCAATCGCACCCTAAAATCGCCCCAAAATTCAGCCTCAGCCTCTGTCCTAAACTCAGCCTCAAAATCTAACGATCCTCCGTCCCCCGTTCTGTTGTCGCGTCCGGCGATGTTGACGGAACCCCCTTCGGCGGTTTGGGCCCGCTGTTTGGGAACGACGATCGCCCTGTTAACCCTGACCTTGCCTTGGATGGCGGTGGTTTATTCC
Organism: Limnothrix sp. FACHB-881; assembly: GCF_014698135.1. Classification (NCBI taxonomy): domain Bacteria; kingdom Bacillati; phylum Cyanobacteriota; class Cyanophyceae; order Pseudanabaenales; family Pseudanabaenaceae; genus Limnothrix; species Limnothrix sp. FACHB-881. The sequence goes on along the minus strand of NZ_JACJSN010000016.1, from coordinate 45,089 downwards.
AATTGGGATGCGATGCCCTCCACTGCCCTGCCAACGCCAGCGGTCTTCCGCGCGGAACAGCCGATGCCTTAATCGCTCAAGCGAGCTTTGGGCCCTGGATAGATTCGCAAACTGGGCAGATTCGCAAACTGGACAGATTTGCAAAATAGATTCGCAGTGCTCAGGATCCTGAGTGTCGATCGTTCTGAGCGACCAATTCCGCCGCCCGATCGCCGGTTGCTACCCCTGGGGTCGCGCTCCATGCAATTATTGGAGGGCCAAAAGGGGCGCTCCGATCGCGCCCGGTGTCTGTCAGGATCGATGCCCAACCCTTGATCGCCTGAGGGTTAAGAAGCTGGGCCCCAATCCAGCCATTGCAGGGAGTCAATGATGATGGACGATCGGGCGCGATCGATTGGAGTTTGCTCTGGCGCAAGCAAGTATTCAAGCAAGCTTTTAGGATCGAGACCATGGATCTGTCGCGCATTCCTGCCCAACCGAAGCCCGGAATTGTGAACGTGCTGGTGGAAATTCCCGGTGGCAGCAAGAACAAATACGAGTTCGATAAGGATATGCAAGCCTTCGCCCTCGATCGGGTGTTGTATGCCTCGGTGCGCTATCCGTTTGACTATGGCTTTATTCCCAACACCTTGGCGGATGATGGCGATCCCCTCGATGGGATGGTGATTATGGATGAGCCGACCTTCCCCGGTTGCGTGATTGCCGCGCGTCCGATCGGCTTCCTGGAAATGGTGGATGGGGGCGATCGGGACGAAAAGATCCTTTGTGTTCCCGCTGCGGATCCCCGCTATGCCGGTGTGAACTCCCTGAAGGACATTCACCCCCACCGCTTGGAAGAAATTGCTGAATTCTTCCGCACCTACAAGAACCTGGAAAAGAAGGTGACGGAAATTCTCGGTTGGCAAGAGGCGGACAAGGTGGCGGCGCTGGTTGACAAGTGCGTGGCTGCTTACCAGTAATTGCGCAGTTAACCTGGCCTAATTCAAGTTGGCTGAATTCAGGTTGGCCTAATTCAAGTTGACTGAATTCAGGTTGGCTAAATCTAAGTTGGCTAAATTCAGGTTGACTTACAGCCCTTACCCCGATTACTAAGCACAGTTGCCCGTAGGGTGGGCATTGCCCACCAAACCGTTGCTTCATGGCATCTGCAATATGGCGTGCCAATAATTCTAGGTAAAGGCTGTAACTGCTTAAGTTGACTGAATTCAAGTTGGCTTGATTTGGCTCAACTCGTGTGGCTCAACTTTGACTGGATGAGTTGCTCAACAGCTCAACAGTCGTTGTGGACTAGTTGCCGTTCAACGGGCGATCGGGGTGATGGAAACGAACGGATGGGCGATCGGGCGGTTGAAATCCTGGGCGAGTCTTTGGACGTTTAGCCTTTTGGGTGCGATCGCCCTGTGGGGTTGCGGGTCGGCGGGCCCCCAGTTTCAAGGGGGATCCTTGCCGCCGGCCGCTGAATTCAACAACTCAGCCGGTTCCGCCGAAAGTCGTCCTTCCCCGATCGCCCAACCGGGCCCCGTGCGGGCATTTTTTAATCACAATCCTGCTAGCCAATATCGCGATCCCTACCGGGGCATTGAGCGATCGGGCGATGACCTTGAAGGGCGAATGGTGCAGTTGGTCGCAAGTGCCCGATCGACCGTGGTGGTGGCCGTGCAGGAATTGCGCTTGCCTCGGTTGGCCCAAGCCTTGGTCGATCGCCACCGGGCCGGCCTGCAAGTACGGGTAATTTTGGAAAACAGTGCCAGCCGTCCCTGGAGCAGCTACAGCCCGGAGGAGTTGGCGCAACTGAGCGATCGGGAGCGATCGCGCATTGAAGATTATTTCCGACTGGGCGATCGCAACGGCGATGGAACCGTCAGCGAGGCGGAGGTGCTGGCAACCGATGCCATGGTGATGTTGGCCCAGGCCGGCGTGCCCACCCTCGACGACACCGCCGATGGGTCTAAGGGATCGGGCCTGATGCACCACAAGTTCATCGTGGTGGACGGCAATCGATCGATCATCACCTCCGCAAACTTCACCCTCAGCGATGTCCATGGCGACATGGGCCGGCCCGCCAGTCGCGGCAATCCCAATAATCTGTTGGAAATTGACAGCCCCGTGGTGGCCGGTTGGCTGTTGGAGGAATTTGGGCTGATGTGGGGAGATGGGCCCGACGGCCAGCCCGACAGCCGCTTTGGCACAAACAAGCCCCTGCGCCCCCTGCGATCGACCCAAGTGGGTGATGCCACCATTGGCATTCAGTTCTCGCCCATGAAAACCGCCGTTCCCTTTGCTGAACGCACCAATGGAGTGATTGCGGCCACCGTGGGCCCAGCCACCCGATCAATCGATGTGGCCCTGTTTGTCTTTTCTGAGCAGGCGATCGCGGATGCCATGGAAACCGCCCACCGCCGAGGAGCCAAAGTGCGTGTGTTGGTGGATCCCAGCTTTTTGGCGCGGGACTATAGCGAAGCGCTGGATCTGTTGGGGGTGACCCTGCGCCGCAGAACCTGTGAACTGGAACCCAATCAGCGGCCTTGGAACCCGCCGATCACCACCGTTGGTTCTCCGGAGTTGCCCATGGGCGACCTGCTGCACCACAAATTTGGCTTGGTGGATGGGCAAACGGTGGTGACCGGTTCTCACAACTGGTCGGCGGCGGCCGATCGCCTCAATGATGAAACCCTGTTGGTGGTCAAGCACCCGATCGTGGCGACCCTGTTTCAGCGGGAGTTCGATCGCCTCTGGAGCAACGCCACCATCGGCCTCACCCCGAAGCTGAAAGAGCGCCTCGCAGCCGATCGGGCCCGCTGTGGTTCCTAGGGGTTGCCTCAGCCCATTCAGTAAATTCAGCCTATTCAGCAAGTTCAGCGCATCCCGAGCTGATTCACCGCTTGACCCAGCCCGTTGCGGTTCTTGCGGCTTCCTCCATGCCCCGATCGTGACCCCTCAAAAACCCGATCGAAAACAATCACGAATTGCGTTTTAGGCGGATTGGGCCAATTCCGCGTGAACTTCAGAAATGGGGAAGACAATCAGATCTACCAGATCTACCAGCAGCCCCAAGCCTGAGGCTATGCTCAAGGCACGATTTCTTCCCGGTTTAGTTGATTTCTGATGGCCCCACCCATGAATGCCGTCCCCACTGCATCGATTATTATTCCCGCCTATAACGGGGCAAAAACCATTGCTGAAACGATCGAATCCGTCCTGAATCAGACTTTGCGGGACATCGAAGTGATCGTTGTAAACGATGGTTCCACCGACAACACCTCCGACGTGGTGCGGCAATTCACAGACCCCCGCCTGAAGCTGATTGAACAGGAAAATGCTGGTGTGGCCGCTGCCCGCAATCATGGGGCCATGGTGTCCCGAGGGCGATATCTAACCTTTATTGATGCGGATGATTTGTGGACATCGGACAAGGTAGAGGATCAGGTTAATGCCCTTGAAGCCAACCCAGAAGCCGGAGCCGTTTACAGTTGGATTGATTGGGTAGATGAGGAGGGAAATTATATTCGTGACGGGGGCTTTATTGACACGGAATATAACACCTACTTACAGATTTTATTGATTGACATTGTGCAGTCGGGATCAAACACAATGATCCGACGCGATGCCTATTTTGAACTGGGAGGCTACGAAGGATCGCTGCACCCGGCCGAGGATTGGGATTTTTGGTTGCGCTTGGCGGAATCCTATGAGTTTATTTGTGTGCCGAAATTACAGGTACACTATCGCCAGGTCAGGGGTTCCGCCTCCACCAATGCGATCAAGATGGAGCAGGTGAGCTTGGCGATTATTAACCGAGAGCGCCAACGCCTCAGTCAAAATCCAGCCGATCGCAAGCGTTTTGGCAAGCTGGTGCAAATGACCCTGAATAATCGCTATAAATTTCTGCTTTATAAGGCGATGGATGGGGGAATTCACCGCAACCGTGCTTTTTTGGCCCTGCGCTATTTGGCCTATTGGATTTGGCGCGATAATTGGGAATTTGTGCGGGAAAACCGTGATTGCACCATCAAGATTTTGACCAAGATTTTGGTCTTTATCTTTTTGCCCAATCGGTTGGCTTGGAAGTTTGTTTATCGCTACCGATCGCACCTGGAAATTGAAAAGGCAGTGCTCTGGACAATTAAGGTCAAACTGCCCGAGTTCTATGAAAAATTGCCGCCGGAAGATGTGCCAATTCGAGTCAGCCAAAAGCGCTTGGCCCGATCGCGATCGACCGCCATGGACTCTTCTCGACGGTAGGGAGAAGGGGGCATGGTGCGGATGATGTTGTCTAAGTCCGCCAGCACTTCCAGAGCGCTTTGGTAGCGATCGGCAACGGCCGGTTGCAAAAGTCGATCGAGCACCAAGCCCAACCCCTCACTCACCGAGTCAGACACCGGCAAGTGCTTCCGTTGGGACGCATCTAGCGAATCTCCATTGCCCGACAGCTCATCTCGCCATTGGGCCAACTGTTCTCGCCAAGGCCACTGGCCCGTCAGGGGGTTGTATAGCTCCTCCGGTTCCACACCGGTCAGCAGAAACACGCAGATCGCTCCCACGCTGTAGAGATCGCTGGCGGGATAAGCCTGGCCGCCGCGCAATTGCTCATCGGGGGCATAGCCAGCCGTGCCGATTTTCGTGCCGGGGCGGCTTTGGGTGTTGGCTTCCAGCACTTTGGCCACGCCGAAATCGATCGGGACAATTCGCTGATCCCGCTGACGACGAATCAGGTTCAAGGGCTTCAGATCCCGGTGAATCGTGCTGCGATCGTGCACAAATTGCAACACGGGCAGCAAATCCCGCAGGAAAGCCAGCAGCTTGGCTTCGCTGAACGGGCCCGATCGTTGCAATTCCCGATCAATGGTTTCCCCGGCGATATATTCCTGCACCAGGTAGAGGTAGCCCCCTTCTTCAAAAAATCCCAACAGGGCGGGAATTTGGGGATTGTCGCCCAAATCTCGCAGCCGCAGGGCCTCGCGGGTGAACAGCTCAATCGCCTTGTCGCGGCCGGCAGGGGTCTTGGCACTGGGCAAAAATTGCTTAATGGCGCAAGGGGTATCCAACCGATCGCGATCGATGCCCAGGTAGGTACGTGCAAATCCGCCACGGCCCAGGGGGCGAATGGCGCGGTAGTGTCCCCGCAACAGCAAGGGAGCACCGCAATTGAGGCAAAAATTCCCCTGATCGGGATTGTGCGGGCGATCGCACTGGGGGTTTAGGCAAAAACTCACAGTCAGGGATTCAAGCGAGGAGAGATACGAAAATGATTGATTTGATCAAACCCGATGATTTTGGTGCTTGTCATGATTCTTAACCATAACGTTCAGAAAATCCCGCTAATCTAACGATCGAGTCACCCAGCGATCGAGACAGGATTTTGCTTTGGCCGTCTTTCGCCGTGGTTAAGTGCTGCCCTGTGTCGGCAACCGTCGCAACCTAACTGTTTTCAACCTAACTGTTTTAGGGGCCCGCGTTCGGTAGGGGGTGTGGATTTCTCCCCCGCTGCCTTTGCCCAGGAACCGCACAAAATTGGCAAACTGGTATTCGCAGACTTCTCAACTTCTTTAACATGAGCGTCAATTTAGCAACCAAACTACGCGAAGGCACGAAAAAATCACACAGCATGGCAGAGAATGTCGGCTTCGTGAAGTGCTTTCTGAAAGGCGTAGTCGAAAAAAGCTCCTATCGCAAACTGGTGGGCAACCTCTACTTTGTCTACACGGCAATGGAAGAGGAAATGACGAAGCACAAAGATCACCCGGTTGTTGCGCCGATCAACTTCCAAGAGTTGTATCGCAAGAGCAGCCTGGAGCGCGATTTGGCTTACTATTACGGCTCCAATTGGCGTGAAGAAGTGAAGCCTTCGACCGCCGCCCAAGACTACATTGCTCGGGTGCGGGAAGTGTCGGCCACGGCTCCCGAACTGTTGGTGGCCCATTCCTACACGCGCTATTTGGGTGATTTGTCCGGTGGGCAAATTCTCAAGAACATTGCCGTGAATGCCATGAACTTGACCGATGGCCAAGGAACGGCTTTCTATGAGTTTGAAACCATCTCTGATGAGAAGGCTTTCAAGAACCAATATCGGGCAGCATTGAACGAATTGCCGATCGATGAAGCCACGGCCGATCGCATTGTGGATGAAGCCAATGATGCGTTTGGCAAGAACATGAAAATGTTCATGGAATTGGAAGGCAATTTGATCAAGGCGATCGGGCAAATGTTGTTTAACACCCTGACCCGCCGCCGCAGCCGGGGCAGCACGGAAGAGCTGGCCACCGCTGAATAGGCTAAGTCAATTGGCTTGACTGGGTAACGGACACTGGGGACAATTTATTACAATTTACTCAGGAAACCAGCATCCAGATTCAGGGGGCGATCGGGCGATCGTCCCCTGAATTGTTTGAGTGCTTGGCGTGGTGAAGAATGCGCAGACCAGTGGCTATTCCAGCACCTTGGGTTCGCTGGTTTTGTAATTACCAGCATCTTGCCTTCAAGGGGGCTGAAATTGCCTTAAAACAATTGCCTCAAAACGGCCTGAGTTTGGGCTGCGGTTTTGGCCCAACTGAACTGACTGGCGCGATCGAGGCTGCGTTGGTGTAGCTCCTGCCAAAGTCGGTCATCAGTGGCCACCTGCACCATCGCATCGGCAATGGCACGGGGCTGCTCCGGGTCAATCAACAACGCCGCATCACCCGTCACCTCCGGCAACGAAGCCAGATTGGAGGTGATCACGGGCGTACCGCAGGCCATGGCTTCCAGGGCCGGAATCCCAAAGCCTTCCCAGCGGGTGGGAAAAACCAACGCGATCGCCTGGTTCAGCAACACCGGTAATTGCTCGATCGGCACATACCCTAAAAAGCGCACCCGATCGCCCAAACCCAATTCCGCAATTTGGGCCGCCAGAGCCGGTTGATAGCGCGGGTTCATGGGCCCAGCAATCCAAAATTGCCAGTCGTTGGCCGGAGCCGCCCGCAAAAATTGGGCAAAGGCCGCGATCGCCCCCGGTAAATTTTTGTAAGGATCATTGCGACCCACATAGAAAAAATAGGGGCGGCGCGGCAGGTTTAAAAATCGATAGCGATCGGCGTTGTGGGCTAACGGAGTGACAGTAATTTTCTGGGCAGGAATTTGGAAAAAACGGCCCAAATCATCGGCCGTAGCCTGGGAATTACAGAGCAAATGGGTGGCCTGTTCGGCAACACGGCGCACATAATATTTGCTGTAAAGATGCAGGCGCGATCGGGGCGGAAAAAACCGCAGCGGAATCAAATCATGCACCATCACCAGGGTGCGCAGGGCCCGAGTGCCAAACTGAATTGGGGCCTCGGGAACCGGACAAAACAGCAGCTCAACACCCGATCGACGGCACAGTTGCGGCAAGCGAAATTGCGTCCAAAACAGTCGCCGTAGATGACCCTTTGCGCCTAAATCTGAGGTCATATTGGCGGGCACAAGCTGGTTACGAAACCCCGCCATTTCCCAGGGGCTAAATAGCAAAGGATCCCGCGATCGCAAATAGGGCAACAGTTCGATCGCGTAGGTTGCCAAGCCCGTTGGTTCGGGAATCGCAAAGCTCAAATTAATCGCAAGGGTCATGATGCAAAAACGGGCAAGCGGAAAAATTGCCCCCCAGGTTCATTGGGGCCAGAAACCAAAAGCACGCCCCAGAATCGGAGCGTGCTTTTGGTTATACAGTAGTTTGCGGAATTAAAAGAGTGATCGCTAAAAAAAGGCGCGATCGGGCATTCAAGAAAGGAATTGAAAAAGCAATTAAAAGGAAAGAAAAAACAAACAACTGAGTTTTGATTGCGCTTTAAAAACCACTCCGAAGAGCGTTTTTATTCAGATTGTTATGGTTTGTCGGTGGCGAATCACCAAGCCCCTTGATCAAGATGTCTTGACCAAAGCACCTTAGCCCAATTGCCGCGATAGCATTTTCTCGACGGTTTCTTGGGTTTCTCGCAGCAAGCGATCACGGTTTTCTTCCGCTTGGCCCGATGAAGGAACCAGGTTTCGCGCTTGCAAACTCATGTGCAATTGCAATTCGGCTACATAATCGCTGAAGCTTTCACGAACCGGTGCATCGCTTTTGTGGGTCAACATCGCTACTGCCAGAGAAGTAAAACGGCGTGATTCAAGCAGGTTGGCAAGCGGAGCCACTGTCTTCAACATCTCACCAATTTCTAATTGATGCGGTCAACCAGTTTGATCAGTAATTTACGAAATTCACGATCAATAGTTCACCAATCAATTGGTATTACCCATCAGTTTTAGGAAGCGCTCATGATTAATCTGCGATTAAATTGCAATTATCTTGAACTAATCTTCCGATGTTAATTTCAGCAAGCTAATTGACCGAAATTAAGGTTCCGAATGGGTGGGGAGATATTGATGGCGGTTGGCGCTTTGCTAACCGAGAAGAAAGTTATCACGGTGCGTTTCGGGCGGCCTCGTTCGTGCAAGAAACCTTAACTTTAGAGTTAACATTTCGTTGACAACGCTGCTCAAACGCCGCTGGCCAGGGGGCGAAAACTCCCGGCCGTAGCACAATAGCCGTAAACCACTACTCATCCCCGATCGACCAAGGTGGAGCCATCTCAAGATATCAGCCCCAACAACACCGGCCCTCATGACACCAACGGCGAAGTCATCAACCATGCAGAGACCAACCACACGGAGACCAATCACGCAGAGACCAACCCGGTGACCTCGGCGCTGGCCGCGACGGACGGGCCCAATTTGCCTCCTTGGCTAGAGCAAGCGGCGGCCCACTTGCTGACCACCCTGGGGCCCCAGGCCGATTTGCTCGATCGCCAGCCAGAAGCCCTGACCGCGGCCCTCCAATGGCTGGGGCAACAGGGTTGGTTAGCCCTAAAAGTGCCCATCGAGTGGGGCGGCAAAGGCCTGAACGAAGCGGAATATGGTTGGTTTCGGGAGCAACTGGCTCGCTGTTCCGGTGCTTTGGCCTTTTTGCAAGCCCAGCACCAAACCGCAGCGGCGCTGATTGCCTCCGGAGACAATGACGACCTCAAAACCCAATATTTACCGGCGATCGCGCGGGGCGATCGACAATTGGGCATCGCCTTTTCGCATCTGCGGCGGGCGGATGATCCCCCGATCGAGGGGCGTGCCGTGGCCGGTGGCTGGGAAATTACGGGCACGGCTCCTTGGGTGACCGGGGTGGGGCACTTTCCCGAGGCGGTGTTGGCTGTGCCGACGGCGGCCGGGGTGCTGTTCGGCATTGTGCCGCTGACGGCGGTGGAATCGGGAGATCGCAACATTCAGCCGCAGCCGCCCATGGTGTTGGGAGCCATGAACGCCACCCACACAGCAGCAGTCACATTCGATCGCTGGCTCATTCCCGAAGCGGCCGTGATCGGCCTCAAGCCGATCGATTGGATTCAGCAACTCGATCGCCGGAACGCCCTGCAAGGGGTCTACTTCGCCCTCGGTTGCACCCAAGCGGCCCTCGATCGGCTAACGGTGTTGTTCCAGGAAAAACGCCTGCTGACGATCGCCGTTGCCCACGACACCTTGCGCCGGGAGTTTGACCAATTGCGGCAACAGGTCTATGGCCGCCCGATTGACAAACCCTATGCCCAAAAACTGCAACTGCGGGCCCAGGCGATCGCCCTGATGGGCCGAGCCACCCAAGTCGCCCTCGTGGCCCAAGGGGGGCGAGGCATTTTGGCCACCAACCCCGCCTATCGATTGCAGGGCGAGGCTAGCATCTTCGCGACCAGCGGCCAAACGCCCGATATTTTGGCGGCAACGCTGGGGGCGATCGTGGGTAAATCGCCAATGGCCATTGATTAACGGTTATGGATTAATGGGCATTAATTAATAGGCACTGATTAATGGGCATTAATTAATAGGCACTGATTAATGGGCATTAATTAATAGGCACTGATTAATCGCCCTTTCATCCATAATCAACCACAATTCAATCGAATGACTGTGGATGAGAGTCATTTTCAGGAGCACTATGGCGCGATCGGGCTACACCTTACCGGTATTTGCAGCAGCGGCGGCTCGGGGGGCCCTGTTGCGGTTGCAAGGCGATCGCCCGGCGGTGGTCACCCTGGATCTGTTGGACGGACAAACCGCAGAAATCGCGCTGGAGTCGATCGCCCCGTTGGATGAGCGCACCGCCTTGGCCATCACCCGCAGCGATCCGGGCGATAACCTGGATCTGACCAGAAATACTCCCGTTTGGGCTTGGGTGCAATTGATTGATCGCGTCGATCGCAAAGGCCCGCCGCTCCGGCTGGAAGGAGGCGAGGGAATTGGGCAAACGGCTGAGGGGCCGGCGATCTATCGCTTTGCCCGATCGCTCCTAGAACATAACCTGTTGCCCCTGGTTCCGCCCGATCGCGTGGCGGTGGTGCGGTTGATTTTGCCAGAGGGTCGCGACTTGGCTAAACGCACGTCTAACGAGGCTTTTGGGGTTTTGCAGGGGCTGTCACTCCTGGGAACCAGTGGCATTTCCCAGCCCCACACGGCGACGGATCAACTGGACGCATCGCGCGATCGACTGGCAGCGGTTCTGGCCCACGATCGCCATGTGATTTTCTGCATTGGCAGCAACGGACAGCAGGTGGCCGATCGCCTCGGTCTGTCCGCCGCCGCCCTTGTGCCCGTGGGGAACTGGATTGGGGCCATGTTGGTGGAAGCGGCCTTGCGGGGAGCAGAATCGGTGTTGCTGCTGGGATATCACGGCAAATTGCTGAAGCTAGCTGGGGGAATTTTCAACACCTCCAGCCACATTGCTGACGGCAAATTGGAAATTTTGGCAGCGGCGGCCCTGCGATCGGGAGGAGATGCCACCTTGGGGCGATCGATCTTGGCCAAAAGCACAGTGGCCGAAGCGGTGCAAGATTTGCAACGGTTGGGCTGGAGTCAGCGCGTTTTGGGGCAACTGGCCGCCGCCATTAGTGAGCGATCGGCCGCCTATGCCCAAAAATACGCGGATCGCTCTTTGGCCGTGGCCGTGGCCCTGTTCGATCGGGCAGGCAACATTCTGGCCACGGGCGGCCCTTGCGATCGCTGGTCAATTCCAACGGCTGATTAGTTGATTGGTTGATTAGTTAATTGGTTGATTAGCTGATTAACCACCTGCTAAGGGGTGGCTTCAAACCAATGGCAACCCGCACAGGGGCCACTGGGATTTACAGCACAACGCAACTGGGGCGATCGGGCATTGAACCGACAGCTCAAATTGCCAATGACGTAGCCCGCGCCCGGAATGTGGGTCAGCTCCGGAGGCTGAGGCCCTGGGAAGGACGGCCGGGGCGATCGGGTCGTCAGGCGGGCCCGGGTAACCGTGGTTTGCACCAGGGCTTCATAGCGGCGAACGGCCCGCAGGGACAGCAACGGTGGCAGCAGGGCGATCGAGAACAGGATCAATAGCGCCAAAGCAGTAACCATCGATAACGAAGCAAGGGGTGGCACATCATCCGATCGATAGCACGCTTTTGGGAACTTGTCCGGTGGTTGGTTCCTGGCCCTGGCCTCGATCACGCCAGTCTCGATCGCACTGACGATCAGGCACTGACGATCAAGTGCGGTTTTTTGTCCGCTGGCTCTGGCTAGGGTGTGCGCCAAACTCGCAGCAGCTCATGGCCACCCCGCTGAAATTCGTAGGTGGTGGGCAAAATTTCCACCCGCAGGCCCCGATCAACCAAGTGATCGATCGTGGGTTGCACATGGGGCGATCGGGTCACCTGATAGTTTTCCAGCAACGGAAACACCCGCACTTCCTGCGCCACCCGGGCTAATTCCACGATCGATTGCTGATGAAATTCCAGGGAAAATTGAGCGGAGTAGGTAAAGAGCAAATGGGAGCAGAGCGCCAACTCAAACTCCCCATCCCCAAAGGGCAAATTTGGCAAGCTGCATGGTTGGTAGCGCCGTGCTTGCAATCCAGCAGGAAAATCCGCCAAAAATTCCCCCATTGCTTGCAACCGATAGTCCGCCAAAGCTTCCGGCGTGGGCAATTCCGCAGACCACACAAACCAATCGTGGTTTTCGTGCAATCCCGCCACGATTTTGGGACAGGTTTCCTCAATCCGTTGGGCAATTTCCGCCGCCGAAAACTGATAGATCGGGTCGCAGGAAATCACCCGTTTTCCCAACCGATGCATCGTCGCATTAAAGCTGGCCGGCCCACCGGCACAGTCGAGGATCGATCGCTCCAAATCCTCCCCCGTGAGGGAAAACATTTTCCGATAGTCCGCAAACGATCGCCCCCAAGGAACCACCTGCGTCAGTTGAAAGGCCATATTCTGTTCACCTTTTGCTCACCCTTTTCATCACCATTTGCATCATTTCAACGGCCATGATTCAATTTTTAGACCCCAGCTTTTGATAGGTTCGTCGTCACCGCGTTCGGGCCTGTCAGGTTAAACTGTTTGGGTAATCTGCAAGCACGTTGGAGTTGTAGACGCTCTGTGACCGCTCGTTTACCCGTCGTCGAATCCGCCTCAATTGTTGATCCTCGCACGGCCAGTACGGCACAGGTTCCAGCGCCCCCGGGAGGCTGGCGCGGCCTGATCGAAACCTATCGCCGCTACCTCCCCGTTACCGACTCCACGCCCGTTGTCACCCTACACGAGGGTAATACACCGTTAATTCCCGTCCCGTCCGTGGCCGATCGGATTGGGCGTGGCGTGAAAGTTTACGTGAAATATGACGGTTTGAATCCCACCGGCAGCTTCAAAGACCGGGGGATGACCATGGCCGTAACCAAAGCCAAGGAAGCCGGAGCCAAGGCGGTGATTTGTGCCAGCACGGGCAACACCTCCGCCGCCGCTGCTGCCTATGCCCGCCGGGGTGGCCTCAAGGCTTTTGTCTTAATTCCCGATGGCTATGTGGCTTTGGGCAAGCTGGCCCAAGCCCTGCTCTACGGCGCTGAGGTGCTGGCGATTCGGGGCAACTTCGATCGGGCGTTGGAGTTGGTGCGTCAAATGGCCAACGACTATCCGATCACCCTGGTGAACTCCGTGAACCCCTATCGGCTTCAGGGGCAAAAAACCGCCGCCTTCGAGGTAGTGGATGCCCTGGGCGATGCACCGGACTGGCTCTGTGTGCCCGTGGGGAATGCCGGGAACATCACCGCCTATTGGATGGGCTTCTGTGAATATCACCAGGAGCAACGATGCCAGCGGTTGCCCCGAATGATGGGCTTCCAGGCGGCCGGGTCTGCGCCGTTGGTGGTGGGCCGTCCGGTTTTGGATCCACACACGATCGCGACGGCTATTCGCATCGGCAAGCCCGCCAGTTGGGATAAGGCGCTGGCGGTGCGGGATGCCAGCCAAGGCGGCTTTGAGGCGGTCACCGATGAAGAAATTCTGGAGGCCTACCAACTGCTAGCGGGCGAAGAAGGTGTGTTCTGCGAACCGGCTAGCGCGGCTTCCGTGGCGGGGCTGCTGAAGGTGCGCGATCAAGTGCCCGCCGGGGCCACGGTGGTTTGCGTGCTGACGGGAAATGGGTTGAAGGATCCGGATACGGCCCTGAAAACCTCCCAAAACCAGTACCACCAAGGTATTGAGCCAGAGTTGGCGGCGGTGGCCCAAGCAATGGGTTTCTAGGACGGGTTTCTAGGGCGAGTCGATCGCCCGGCTGGCCCCTCTCGTGAGTCGTTAGTCTGGCGGAGGGAATTGCCCGGATGCCATATCTTGCGAATCGGCTATTTTTGGGGCGTTGGTCATGGGGCCAGCGCCCTTTGTATTTGGTCAAAAACCGCCGCCCAATCCCCAATTTTCGGTTGGCGAAAGAGTCGGGCCGTGGGATACCAACGAGTGCGATCGGTGTTCAGCAGCCAGCGCCAATCGGGCACGGCCGGCAACAGAATCCAAACCGGTTTGCCGATCGCCCCGGCCAGGTGGGCCGTGGCGGTGTCTACGGTGATCACCCCATCCAGTTGGGCGATCGCGTGGGCCGTGTCCGCAAAATCCGTGAGCCGATCGCCCAAGGCGGGAATGCCCCGATCGGCTAGCCAGGCCCGCTCCTCGGGGCTGGTTTCCGTTTGCAAACTCAAAAACTGATAACCGGGCGATCGCAACAGGGCCGCCCATTGGGCCAAAGCGGTCGATCGCTTGCGGGCTGTGGCTCCTGTTTTGCCGGAAGCCCAAACAAATCCCCACCGTTGACCCGCTGGCGAGGCAATTGGTGAAGGTTCCGGCTCGATCAGCCCCTGGGTTGACGGTGGAAACCCTGGAAGTGACTGCGGCGACTGAAGCGATTGGCCTAACTGAAAATAGGGAATATCCGCTGGAATGGTGGCCGGCGTGGTGCCAAAGGCGGCCGGCAAACTCATCAACGGCGACCAATAATCGAACGGCGGTGGCGTTTCCCCCCGAATCACCACCTGCGCCACACCCGTCACCGTCCCAAACAGCCGAGCCAGGGGCCTCGGACATTCCAGCAGCACCCGCGCTCCTCGGGCCGCCAACAGGGGAGCATAGCGCACAAAGTTCAGCGCATCCCCAAAGCCCATATCTGAGTAGAGCAGAACGGTTTTGCCCACCAGCGGTTGCGCTCCCGTCCAAACCGGTTGAGGAAAGGGAACCGGCGGCAGCCCTCGCGCCGTTTCCACACAAAACCAACGGTGCTCATAGTCCACCAGGCCCTGTTCCCATTGGCCGAGGGTCATTTGCACCATGCCCCGATTGGCGATCGCCTCATGGAAATCCGGCTCGATCGCCAAGGCCTGGTTATATTGGGCGATCGCGTCCTCATAGCGCCCCTGTTCCCAAAGAATATTGCCCAAGCTGTGGCGGGCTTTGGCGCATTGGGGCAACGCTGCCACCACCTGCCGAATATGGATTTCGGCGGGAATTAGGTCGCCCAGCTTTTCCAAAGCATTGGCCAAGTTGCGATGGGCATCCCAATGATTGGGATCCAGGGCGATCGCCCGTTCATATTCCGCCACGGCCGCCGGGAGCTGTTGGGCCTGTTTGAGGGCTGCTCCCAGGTTGACCCGCAAGCCCGGATCCGCCGGCCGCAAAGCGATCGCCCGTTGATAGCAGTCGATCGACTGGAGCCAATGCCCCGATCGGTAATAGGCAATTCCTAAATTCTTCCAAGTGGCCCCATCGTGGGGGGCCGCCGCCGCCATCTGTTGCCACAGGGCGATCGCTCCCGACCAATCCCCTTGGCGGGCCAAACTCAACGCCCGATCGTGCATCACCGCCCCATGATCAGGAACGCATTGCCATCACCGGCCACCCACAGGCCACCCACCGTCATTTCCCGATCGCCACCCAAACCTTGCAACTATCTCGCAAAAGCCTAGAACCGGCCCATCGCTTGCTAATTAGTAATCGTATTCCACAAAATCCGCCGTCCCCGGCTCCCGGCGCACCGTCTGATCCTGACGGGCCCGAGGTAAATAGGTAGGAACCACTCGGATGGGGTGGAACGGTTGCGGGCTGTGGGGCGGCGCACCATAGCTTCCTCGGTTTTGCCGGGCCATGGTGGAAATCACCCCCGCCATCACAATGCTGCTGACCGTCAGCACCATGCCCCCCAGGGCCCAAAGGATGCCGTTGCCCCACTGGCCCGGGGGTTGCTGTTCACCCCGGTTAGCCGCAATTTGCGCCAACTTGTCATCCAAGGCCATGGAAGTGAGGTTTTTTTCCTGGCCCTGCACGGCGGTGCTCAGTTTATCCACCGCCGCCGTTAGGCGCTCCCGATCTTTGCGGTCTTCTCGCAAGTCCGCTTGAATTTCCTTCAGTTGGTCTTCGCTTTTCCGCAACCGCTCCTCAATCTTGGCGATCGTGCTGTCGCCTGTGGGAGGGGTGGCCGTCGCATCAGCCGCACCATTCGCGGCGGCACTGGGGCGGGCAGCGGACAAGGCCGTGGGTGGCGGCGAGGGCAGCATGGTCACCGTGGGGGCCGGGGGCAGTTGGCCACCCCCTTCAAGCAGGGGAACCCCACTGGGATTTTCCGACAGCCCGGGAACCGAGGACGGAGGCGCGCCCACCGCAATCCATCCCTTCGCGACCGCAAATGCCAGCGATCCCGTAATGGCGCAGCCTGCTAAAAACGCTACTCGACCCTCGGCCATACTGATGCCTGTCTAAAACTTCTCGCCAATGCTAACTGACAATCCTGCAAAAGGGTAGACGGTCTTTTGCAGACCCGATGGGAATTTCCTGGATTGTCGATCGGGAAATTCCCGCAGCCGAGTTCACTTCAGGGGCTGGCTTGATCGGGGCCCGATCCCGATCGCCCTCCTTGGCTCACTCCAACTGCAACAGCTCCGCGATCGCCTGGCCTTCCTCCGTGGGTGTAGCAGGCATCACCTGTCTGGCATCCGTAATCAGCCAATCCAGGGCCGCCGCCTGCACATCGATCGTCGCGCCCGTCTTATCCACACAATAGCGACCGAACACCAGTTTATCCACCAGTCGCACGCCCGGCCCCAAGCGGGAATATTCAAAAATCACGCTGTTTTCCACCGTGGCCCCGCTGCAAATGTGGCAGTTTTGCCCGATCGCCGTGGGGCCAATAATCTTTGCCCCATCATCAATCCGGCTCATGCCCCCGATATACACCGGCCCTTGGATCTCAACCTTGTCCCAGTTGACCGCCACATTCAGCCCCGTATAAACCCCCGGACGCACCTGCCGTCCAGGAATGGCCACGTTTTGCACTTCCCCTAACAGCACACTGCGAATGGCCCGCCAGTAGTCCGGCACTTTTCCAATATCCACCCACTGAAAGTCCATGGTGATGCCATAGAACGGCGCACCCATTTCCACCAGCTTGGGAAACAAGTCGCCCCCAATGTCATACTCACAGCCCGGGGGAATGTAGTTGAAAATTTCCGGCTCAAAGATATAAATCCCAGTGTTGATGCTGGTGCTGAGGGCTTCTTCCACGGCGGGTTTTTCCTGGAATGCCTTGATCCGGCCGTCCGGATCCGTCAACACCACCCCATAGCTGGACACCTCATCGCGGGGCACGGATTTCATGACGATCGTGGCGAGGGAGCCTTTGGCCTTGTGGAATTTGACGGCGGCGGTCAAGTCCAAATCAATCAGCGCATCGCCACAAAGCACCACAAAGGTGTCATCAAAGAAGGGGGAGAAGTCTTGGATTTTGCGCAGGCCACCCGCAGACCCGAGAGCTTTGCCAATCAGCTCGCCGTCTTCCACAAATCCTTCAAAGGAGTAGGCAATTTCGACCCCAAATCGCTGGCCATCGCGGAAATAGTCTTCAATTTCCTTGGCCAGGTGGCTGACGTTCACCACCACTTGATCAAAGCCGTGTTGGCGCAAAAGCTCGATCAGGAATTCCATCACTGGCTTTTGCAGGATGGGGATCATCGGCTTAGGCACGGTGAAGGTGATCGGCCGAACACGCGTGCCTTTGCCTGCCGCAAGGATCATGGCTTTCATGGTTTAGCTGGCTTCTCCCCGGGAATGCTTCACGTTTTATTTAACGGTGCGATCGTCGGATCAGCAAGCCAAGGGAAATGGGCGAGGCTTGCCAGATTCTGACGTGGCTTATTTGGTTTTCGACACTGTAGCGCTTGCCATGGGGTTCGCGAAAGAGAGGATGTGATCGATCGAATGGCGATTGCCCAAGTGTTTGGCGGCAACGGCGGCCGGTTGGAGCGCTGTGGGGATGGGTTTGATGGAAATCGGGCGAGTTTTTGTGGAATCTTGGCCCGAAACTAAACCGGACTGAATTTGAACTGACTTTGAACTGAATCTGAATTGGGTCTGGATTGGATCGGGATTGGATCGGGAACTGAATTTGAATTGAGTCTGAATGGGATCTGAATTGGGTCTGCAATTGGAGCTGAATTGGGAACTGTTGGGCAAAGGCAGGGAAACGAATGGCGTTGAATGCAGTTGTGTTGGGGAAGTTATACGCCACCTTGGCCGGTGGGGTGGGTTTGGGGGTGTTGTTGGGCCGCTGGCTCCCGGCGCGGGTGTCCGGGGCGATCGGGCAAGGGTTGTTTTGGGTGGGCGTGCCCCTGAGCTGCGTGGCCTTTTTGCGCCAAACCGATCTGAGCGGCCAAGCTTGGCTGGCTCCCTTGGTGGCTTGGGGGTCGATCGCTCTGGCCGGCTGTCTTGCTTGGGGATGGCTGCACTGGCAAGGGGTGACCGCTCCCCAACGGCGAGCCAGTTTTTGGCTGGGGAGCATGTTTGGCAACACGGGCTATTTGGGCTTCCCGATCGCCCTGGCCTTGGTCGGGAGTGGGCAATTTGCCTGGGCCCTGTTTTTTGATGTGGCGGGCACAACCTTGGGGGCCTATGGGGTGGGTTCGGCCCTGGCGGCTCGGCTGGGGGGCCAATCGAGCGACGGTTGGGGCATGGTGCGGGCGGGCTTGGTGAATCCGACGGTTTGGGGGGCCCTGGCGGGCTTGGGGTCGCGATCGATCGCCCTGCCCCAGGTGATCGATCGAGGGCTGACGGCCATCGCTTGGACTGTGGTGGCCCTGGCCTTGGTGTTAATTGGAATGCGGCTCAGTCAGTTGCGTTGGGGCAATGCCACGGCTCCGGCGATCGCCCTGTTGGTGATCAAAATGGCGATCGTGCCCCTGGTGGTGGGGTTGACCCTGCGGGGTTGGGGATGGCAGGGGCCAACCCTCTTGGTTTTGGTGTTGCAAATGGCCATGCCCCCCGCCTTTGCCTGTTTGGTCATTGCCGAAGCCTACGACCTCGATCGGGACTTGGCCGTGTCTAGCGTGGCCCTGGGAACCGTGGTTTTGCCCTTCACCCTGCCCCTCTGGCTTTGGCTGTTTGGGGCTTAGGGGATGGCTAGGAGCGGTGACCCGTCACGATATAGGACGCGCGTTGGGCAATATTGGTGGCATGGTCGGCCATGCGCTCAATGTGGCGAATGGTCAGCACCATCAGCAACACCGGCTCGATCGGGCCCGGCACATCCCGCTGCGTGGCCAACAGGCCATAGAGGCGATCGTAGGCCTCATCCACCACATTGTCCGCCGCTTGGAGCCGGGCCCCCGCCTCGGGATCTGGCTCCACCAACGCCGCCAAACTCATGCCCAACATGGTCAGGGTTTGGCGAGCCATGGCTTCCACCTCCTCCAGATGGGGATGGGGCCCATAGGGAAACAGGCGCACCGCAATATCCGCCAAGTCCTGGGAATAATCGCCAATGCGTTCCAAGTCCCGCACCAACTGCATCAGGGCACTCAGCCAGCGGCAATTTTCCGCCACCGGAGCGTTCAGGGTCATGGTGACCACGCAGTCGAGTTCAATTTGGCGATAGAACTCATCGATGCGGTCTTCGAGGGCATTGATCCGCTCGATCGTGGACAGGTCGCGGGCAAACAGGGCTTGCTGAGTGAGGCGAAACGAATCCTCAACCAGCGCTCCCATCCGCAGCACATCTTGGCAAACTCGCTTGATTTTGCGTTCGATCGCCGTCGGTTTGGTGGCCGCACCCGAAGCAGTGGAAAACAAAGATCGTTTCACGTCTACAGCAATCATGGAACCTTCATAAACAACAGAATGAATCAACAGCTCGTCCCAACCCTACTTTGGAAACCGTGATCATCGGCTCATGATGATGTCTTGTTGATGATTTCCTTTTGAATTGAGACCTTGCCCCGCAATGACGCTGCCCGCTCAGTTCTATTGAAAACACTCACTTCAAGGAACCAAAATTCCAATGCCCTAAAAGCCTACGAGCTACATTGATCGATGAGAAAAGATGAGAAAAAGAGTTAGAGGATGGAGGAGTCACGAATGGCGTGATCGGTGAAAGTGAAGGCTCAAAACCATGAATTGCACTATGAATTCTTGATGAATTACTGGTTCTTGGTTTGGGGGCTAGCAAAGAAAGATGAGTGCGGCTTAGGGCCTTGGCGCTTGGCTATGAATATTTTGGGCAGAAATTCGGGCAGAAACTTGGGCAGATATTCGGGCAGATATTTTGAACAAAGCCGATCGTGCCGAGAGTTTGATTGCCAGGGGAAGACTGATCCAAAGGTGATGGAAAAACTTCCGGGAAGTTTCTGGGAAGCTGCTAGGAACGGACAGCACTAGAATTAGGAACTGTTGGGTCAAATCCCAATCGATCTTGATGGATTTGACGATTTTTGAGCAATTGGGAAGCTAGCAAGGAATGACAACGGAACATCGGCGGGGGTGATTAATGACTCATGCTTAATGACTCGTGCTGTTGTCTGATCAAAGGTTCATGAAAGGACAATCTACACAAGATCAATCTAGGATTAATCGAGGCTGCCATGGGACTAATTGGCGATTGTCTGATGGATAAGGATTGGAATAAAAATGCCTCGGTAAAAAGGGGAATGGAAATGAGAAATTAATGGATGCATTTCAAAAGATTGCCTTTCCTTTATATCTTATATTTTCTTAAGATGGGGGTTCCGGCTCAGAAGTTTAGTGGGAATTTAACCAAACTTTAGTGGGCTGATCTGCCACAATCCCGAGGAGCATCACCCCTGGGATGATTGTTCAAAATTTTTGCACCGATTGGGGTGCTGTTGGCTACCAAACAGCTCGATCACCCTGGTTATCGGTGTTTTTGGGGATTGCTCCCCATCGTCAAGCACTACAAATCATCCAGGGGTTGGCGGATGGCCCGAATCGGCAGGGCTACCCGCAGCCTTGCGCCGCCGGTTTTGGGGTCGTTGCTGCCGGTAATTTGCCCCCCATGGGCGATCGCAATTTGCCGGGCGATCGCCAGCCCCAGGCCGCTGCCGGTGCTGGGGAGTTGGGGCGCAATCATGGCATCGGTTTCGCGGGTGCGGGAAGCGTCGCCGCGATAGAGCCGCTCGAAAATGTGAGGTAAATCCGTGGGCGAAAATCCGGGCCCCATATCAATCACATCGGCATAGGCCCAGGTGGCGATCGGGTCGTTGTCTGGGTCGGAGAGGGGGGTGGCGGCTTGGGGGTTGGGCTGGGGCGCTCCGGCGGCCCAGTGCGGGTCAGGCTCCGAGGCGCGATCGCCCGACTGGTTCGCCAAACCCAACTCCTCCGCCAAATCTTCCGCCAACTCCCCGGGCGGTTGGGGCAAGGTCAAGGCCGGCGCATCTTGGGAAATGTGCAGCCAAATTTGCCCACCTTCTGGGCTGTACTTAATCGCATTGTCCAGCAAATTCAACAGCAGCCGATGGAGCTTGGCCCGATCGCCCTGGAGCCAGAGATGATCTAACCCATCCCGATCGAGCACCAGCGCCACCGATTTTCGTTCCGCCAAGGGTTCCACCGACTGCCAAGCCGCCTGGGCCACCTCCACCAAGTCCAACACCTCCAGGCGCAAAATTTGCCCCGGATTCTGTTCCATTTGGCTCAAATCCAGCCAATCTTGCACAAAGCGCACCAGCCGTTTCACTTCCGGCATGGCTCGATCGACCCAATGGCTCAGGGGCGGCTCCAGTTGCTTTTGCAGGGTTTCAAACACCAACTGAATGGACGTGAGGGGCGTGCGCAACTCATGGGCCAAGTCATTGATCCACCGGTTGCGACTGCGGGCTAAATCCACCATCTGCTGGCAATTTTCCACAAAAATCGCCACGTGACCATGGGGCAGCGGAATTCCCCACCCTCGCAGGGCCAACCCCACCCCCTTGGTGGCGGTTCCCGGCCCCGGCAAGGGGGGATCGATCGTCCCGTGGTCGCTCAACTCCGGGCCCTCCGTCGATTCCGTTGGCTCCGGCCGCGGCTCTCCATAAAACGTCCAGTCCCGTTGGCAAGTGAGCCGGCCCCGCCGGGTTTGTTGCACCAACTGATCCAAATCGTAGGAGCGCACCACCTCAATCAAGAGGCGGTCTTGGTTGGGTTGCCACTGACGGATGGCGAACAGCTCCCGCGCCCGGTCATTGCACCACCGCAAGCCATCATCGCGATCGACCCACAGAAAGGCGATCGGAGCCGCCACCAGGGCCTTCTCCCAGATTTCGAGCTGAGACTCCAGGGCTACTTCCCGATCGAGCGCCGCCACCACCCCGCGCCGCACCAAGGACTCCAGCCCCAACGGAATCGCCACCTCATCGGCCAAAATGGGCGCAAAAAGCTGCATCAGGCGAGAACGCAGCCGCGCCTGTTGCCACACCCCAACCCCTAGCCCCAGTCCTAAACCGACTAGGACACTAACCAAATCGATAGCCAAAGCCGCGAATGGTGACGATGTATTCAGGCGTGCTGGGATCTAGCTCAACCTTTTCCCGCAGCCAGCGGATGTGCACATCAACGGTTTTGCTGTCGCCAATGAAGTCAATGCCCCAAATTCGCTCCAGCAACTGTTCCCGAGACCAAACCCGCCGGGGATGTTGCACAAACAATTCCAGCAGTCGAAATTCCTTCGGCGACAGGTTCACTTCCTGAGTCCGCACCACCACCCGGCATTCCTGGGGATAAAGTTCAATATCCCGATAGCGCAGCACTTCCGGCTGGGCCGCGCTCACGATCCGATTGCGCCGCAGCAGGGCCCGACAACGAGCCACCAACTCCCGCATACTGAAGGGCTTCGTGAGGTAGTCATCGGCCCCCACTTCCAACCCCAACACCCGATCGGTCTCGCTGCCCTTGGCACTCAGCATCAAAATCGGCACGGGATCTTGGCGCTGGCGCAACAGCCGACACAGATCCAGCCCATTCACCCGAGGCAACATCAAATCCAGAACAATCAAATCGGGCGGGCGGTTCATGTCGCCAGGATTGTTGAGATTCAACAGGTTCAAGGCCGCAGCCCCATCGGCCGCCACTAACACTTCATAGCCCTCGTCGCGCAGGGCCGCAGCCACCATATCGCGGATTAGTTCTTCGTCTTCAACAATCAGGATGCGGCTGGGTTGCCCCGCATCCAGGGGATTAAATTTCAGGGCGCGATCGCTGGCCAGCATACGGTGAAATTCTTGAGGAACAGATTCGGCGGTGATGAATCGATCGAGCAGTTCGGTGGCGTGAGCGAAACCCCGCAAAGCACCAAAACAGCGCCAAACTAGCGCTAAAACGGCGCAAATATAACGTTAGGAAGTAAGCTTCCTGATTTATTTCGTATTGCGGTATACGATTTATATCTCCACGATACCAAGGTTCCCGCCGGCCGGCGATCGCCCTCCTGTGGAATTTGTAAAAATTTCCTGACGGTTTTTTCGGCTCAGAAAATGCCCCCTGGGCGTTGGGTTGTCCAAATTGTCCCAGAAAGTGCCAGGGCCATTTCCTCAGAAAATTCGTTGAAGTTGTGGCGAATGGCTGCTTTTTCCTTAGCCATTTCTTTAAGAATCAACCGTAGTCAACCAAAATCGATGGGCGATCGGGATGGTGATCCCATGCCATTCCCGATAGATGCTGGCGGCCGGCCCTACACGGCCCCTGCTGGACTATTGACCCAGATTAGTCATAGCGGCGAATCACCACGGTGCAAACCCGATGGCGAATCCCACAGAGCCTAAAGCTGTTTTCCATGGTTCATGCCGTGGTTCATGTTCCCGTGGTTCATATTCCCGTGGTTCATTAACCCGTTGCCCGTGGAATCCGCCGCCGTCGATCGCCCGCATTGGCCACCATTCGGGAACCAAGCCCCCAACCAGGTCTGCATCTGACCAATCTCCTGGCTTTGGGTGCGAATCACATCCTGAGCCATTGACTGCACTGGCGGGTGTTTCACCAATTGGCCTTGAATCAGGCTTTGGGCCATCATTACCGCCCCTTGGTGGTGCATCACCATATCTTGCAAAAACTGCTGATCCAGCGCATCGCCTTGCAAGGGTTCCAGGGGACGCATCATGGGCTGATAGGCCTGGGTGCTGGTTTGGTTGGGATACCAGGTTTGCAGCCATGTTTTCATTTGGCTCACTTCCCGGCTTTGGGCATCAATAATCGCCTGGGTAAATTGCCGCATTTCCGGCCGTTGGGTGCGATCGCGCACGAGCTTGGCCGTGTCGATCGCCTCCTGGTGGTGCGGAATCATCTGACTAATGAACTCAAACTCGCTGCTCACCTGCATCGAGTGCATATGATGCGCCATGCCGCCGGCCGCGTCCCCACCAGGCGGACAAAGGGCGGGGCTAGCCTGGGCGGTGGTGGTGGAGCCTGGGGCCGTTGCGGCGGGTTGTTGGGCCCGCCATTGGCTAAATCCCCAACTCCCGATCGCGGCGGTACTGGCGATCGCGAGGGACAATCCCGCGAGCCATGGGCCTTGTTTACCAGTCCATTTCATTGAATCTTGCTCCTACTTGCTCCTGAATTGATCAAAATTCATCAAAACCAAGACCGATCGGGTCAGGAATGCCCGATCGACCAGGGGTTACCTTCAGCATAGGAGTTGGAATCTGAATTGCGGGCGAGGAAACGGCGTGGTGAAGAGGCGTGGTGAAGAAAAGCTAAGGAAAGCCCACAGCGACCCGCTTTGAAGTCTAGAACGGAGCCGTATTCTGCAATTTTGGGATGTACCCCCCATGTCGGACGATTTGTTTAGCTTTGTGGTCACCAACAACACAGACCAAGCCATCCTGGAAATTTGGGTTTCGCCCGATGATGAGGAATGGTCGCAGTTCGATTTGCCAGAAGAGGGAATTGCTTCTGGAGAGGGGGCAACGGTCACCTGGGCGGAGCATACGAATGATTCGCCCTGTGAGTGGTACATCAGCTTTGTGTTTGAGGATGAGTCGGAAAGCGAAACGGTGTTGGTGAATTTCTGCGAGGAGCCAAATATCACGGTCGGCTAGAACGCGCGTTAGCCGATCCACAACCTGGGGCGATCGACTGAAACCCGCCTTGTTTCGCGGAGGTTGTGGATCGGTGGATCGGGCAAACCGACCCTTTCTGATCGCTTGGGCCGCCATCATTCTCTACACGATCGCTTGCTGTGGCTCCTTGGTGTCACACTGATCTGGCCATGCCCATTCCCGATCGGCAATCCTGAGGTTTTGTTCTTTGATCCGATCATGCAAACCATGCGATCGCTGTTCCTGAGCCTGGCCTTGCTCTGCCTTGGCACGCCCGCCCTGGCCACCACCTGTGAAGAAAGTTTCGACAAAAAAGGCGATTTTTTCAACGGTTCCGCCTATTTTGCCCGCGTGCAAGTCCAAGGCCTATCCGTCGAAAGGGCCTTTTTTCAGTTGCGGGTGATTTTGGCCCGCGAAGGCATTCGCACTCTCAGCACTGATGTGGCCGGCGGCATGATGCGAGCAGAAAACCCCGCCACTGCCTTTCAGCGGGCCTTGCCGATTGATGTGTTTGCTTTGGCGGAAAATAACCAAACCACCGTTGAGATGGTTTTCACGCTGCCCAGTGGTGTGACTGCCAGCCGCGAAACTGTCAAGAAATATATCTGCGGGGCGCTCAATCAGCTAGAACCGCCTGCCCCAACTCCATAGGCCAGGGCCAGGGCGATCGCCATTTGCCGAAACCTCGCGACCAACTCCGGCGGTTCAAGTACCACCGCATCGCTCCCATACCGCCGCACCCATCGCTCAAACTCCCCGAGCGATCGCCTCGGTAGCTTCACGGAAAATTCCAGCCCACTTGGCTCGCCACTCGTCTCCGACTCCCAGGTCAACCGTTGCGTGGGGTGGCGGTGATCGCCCTCTGCAATGAACCGCGCGGTAGGTGGCCGAAAGCGCACCACCACCAACTGCAACGGTTCCTGGCCCGCCAATTCCCGTATTTGATCCGCTGCTTCGCCCAAAAATAAGCCCCAACCGGCCGAGAGCAGACCCGTTGCTTTGCGCAGCCGTTGCCGTTGGATCCGCAGGCCTCGGGGCGGCATCGGCAACCACCGCACCTCCGCACTCAGCCGATCGATCCGGCGCGTGGCAAACTGACCTGAATCCAATTTTTCATAGAGCAAATACCAGCCCACGTCATAGAACAGCAGTTGCAAGGGATAAAGCCGCTCCCGTTCGCCCCGATCATCCAGTTGGGGTGAGCGTGCCACTTTCAGTTCGATCGCCTGCCCCGTCAAAATCGCCTGCTCGATTGTCACCATCTCCCCCGCCAGGGAATCCCAGGGTTGTCCCTTAGCCATGCGAGTTGCTGGATCCAGCTCGCTCACCGGCCGCGACAGCGATCGCCGCAGGGGATAGCTCAGTTGGCCGTCCAAGTCCGCGTCCCAAGCCTTTAGCCGCCGCTCGATCGCCGCCCACCCCTCGGCCACCTGGGGATCGCCCAAGTCGATCGCCAACAGCCGCAACCCATTCAAGGCCGTGGTCAACTCCGCCACGGTCAGGGCCCCCGCCCCCAGGTAATAGCCCCAGCGATACATCCGCTCGCCCAACAGTCCATAGTCGCGCAGGGTGGCCAAGTCCTTCCGCAGCGTCGGAATCGAGGGGTAATCCTCTGGGAAGGGCCGCCCCAAGGCCGCCGCCCGATCGCGCAGGGCCGCCGCGATCGCCTCCAAGCCTCCCGCTGCGATCGCCCCGCTCCCCGGATCCTGTGCCAACAGGGCCACCAACAACATCAGGCGATCGAGAGCCATCGTTTCTTCATAGCCATGGCGCGATCGAGTCGCCATTAACACATCTCCAGCCGCCTGCCTAATGGAAAATAATATTTTCTGTTGCCAGGGGCGATCGCACCAAACTCAATAATACAAAGACTTACAAGCATTCATTTTGCTTAACGAACAATATTAAAACTTACCCCTGCCTTGGGGGTTGAATCCTTTAGGATAGGAGCCAAGGCACAAGCGTGAAAACAATGGCGACTATCAGTCGGATTTATTGGCAGGCCAAAATCTGGGGACTATTGCACGATCCTGCACTCAAGACATTGCGGCCCGTTCAAAATCTCTCCGATGAAGGGCCATGGCATGTTCTGAAGTGCATGGATGATTGGTATTCCCCCAAAGTTAGCGATAGCCAGAGAAAACAGCATCCTGAGCGCTATGACTCCAGCAAAAATACCCTGCAAGGCAATTGGCTGAAACATGTTGCCAAATGCGATCTGATTGCGTCAGCAAGCGATCGCACCAGTATGGGTCGCCTACCTTATGAAATTTCGGTTAGTTACAAAGCCAACGATGGTCTAGAAATCACCCATCTGATGTCGGGGGCACCCCAAACCCTGCGATTCGATCCATCCTTCAAAGTGGATGACATTCGCCAAAGTGAAATCGACTGCATTCCCGCAACGATTCGTGATTGTCTTGATCATCGAAAAGTTTTTTGGTGGCTGTGGCGTTGCTATCCGGCGGCCTTGGCCCGGAAGTTGGGGGAGCAAGTGCAGTTGCTGCCGGCGGATACACGCATTCCTGATGCCAGCCTTTGGAGCCATGTTTCGACCACATCAGCCCTGGCTGGGGCCTTGGCTGGTCGCTACCCCAACGACGCAGACTACCCGCAATACAAAAAGCAGAGTCAGCGCCCAGAGTCACGGCCCCATGTCCTGTCTTTCACTTTCACGCCCATCCAGGAATTTGTTGTTGCCAGCCGCAAGTTGCGAGATCTGTGGGCCGGGTCTTGGACGTTGCACTACTTATCTGCCAAGGCCTGCTGGGATTTGGCTTGGAACTATGGGCCCGATGTGCTGCTCTATCCCTGTCTTTACGAGCAGCCGCTAATCGATTACTGGCTGCTGCAAACTTACCCTGATTTCAAAGATTGGATTGAGCAACCCAGCGATCGAGCCTTGCTGACGGCGGGGTTTCCCAATGTGATTGTGGCGATTTTGCCCGATAACGGCCAGCGACATGCTGACGGTCAGCCTCAGGCCCACAGCCCGATCGAAGCTGCTGCTCAATCGCTTCAGCAGTCCGTTCGTGAGCGGTGGTCAGACATTGCTGCTGAGTCTCTGGCGATTTTGCAGGGACGGGATGGGCGATCGACGGGTCAAACCTGGAAAGCGATCGACCAATCCCTCTGGAATACCTGGATTAAAGCCCAATGGCAGCCCTATTGGGTGGCCCTCCCGATCGGCGATCCCAATGAAGACTTAGACCGGCGACCGGTGACCAAAAATGATCAAGACGGAGCAACTTTTAGAAATTGGTGTCAGCAGCAAAACCAATTAGCTCAGGCGGGTTTATTAGAACCCGCAGAAGCCAAGTTTGTAGAAGTTATGTTTGGGTTAATGCCCGACTTGGAAGACTCTGAAGACGAAACAGAGACGACGCTCCCAAGGGCTACTGACGAGCAACGCAGCAAAAAAGCATACAAGCAACCCAACGTGAACGTGGGGTCTTGGTGGGGCAACTTGTTTGATGCCACGCGATCGACCCTGACGGCGGTGAAAAATGCGCGGGTTTGGCAAATTCCCACGGCGTTTGGCCCGCGATCGACTATTTCTGGCATTGGGCCAGCCGTGCGATCGCCCCTCAATTCCCACAATCCCAACTGGGCTACAGAAGACGACACGCGCGCATTTTGGGAAAAAACTTTGGGTCTGTTCAACGGGAGCGAACAGCTCAACCCCAGCGAAACCACCAAGCGAGTTTTGCCGCGATTATTACCAAAGTTCTTTCCTCAAGCAAAAGAGTTGCGAAACCGCAGCGCTATCTATCAGCCAGATTTGACGGCAGGGCTAGCCGGTTGGTTAAAGACAACAGCAGAACGATCGCCTGAAAAGTTTGACGAGACCTTGCTGCACTATCAAGCAGCTTGTCAGGCAATCATCACGGAATTTGATTGGACTCAAGAGGCTGCCGACACCGATTGGGGAATTCCTTGGGTTGATCGCGATCCTGAAAAAGATACTTGGCCCAATCCCCGCCTAGTGAATGCTGGCTGGCTGGTGGATGATTTTTCTGCTGATAATTCCGTTCTTCGTGCTAACAAGCGCAGGGAAATTGCCACCGAAATTACCAAGTTTTTCCCCAGCAATAACCCGACCGATTGGTATGTGTTGGCTCAGGGTGATGGCGACAGTATGAACCAATGGTTGAAGGGAACGAAACTTACGAAATATCGAGATTATTTGCCCAAGGTACTGTTGGACAAGCTGAAAACCTATAAAGACCCCGTGATTAAAACCAGTTTTGAAAGCTTTACCCATGAATGCAAGCGGATGGGCCCGGCGACGCACTCGGCTCTGAGCCGATCGCTCCTGGATTTCTCGAATCGACTAGTGCCTTATCTGACTGAAGATCGCTATGCGGGCCGACTGATTTACAGCGGTGGCGATGATGTGCTGGCCTACTCGAATCTTTGGGAGTGGGATCGCTGGCTGTGGGATGTTCGCCAATGTTTTCGGGGTGACGAAGATCCTCAAGGCGAATTTAGCAATGCTGGTCATTATTGGAGCTGGCAAGGAGCTAGTCATCCCCGAAACTTGCCTAAGCGTCCGCTCTTTACCTTGGGTAAAAAAGCCTCAATTAGCTTTGGGGTGGTGATTGCCAATCAAGGCGTTCCCCTCGCGATCGCCCTAGAGCAACTCCGCGCTGCTGAAAAAGCGGCTAAAGATCATGCCTATCCCAATCCAGATCCAAATGCCAAGCCGCGTCAATTTGTCAAAGATGCGGTTCAAGTTCGTGTGATCTACGGCAATGGCAATATTCTGCAAGCAACTGCTAAATTTGACACTTTTTCTCAGTGGCAAGCCCTCTTGAACTTTGCTGATCAACATCCCAATTTGGATGCAGCGCTATTTGAGCAAGCAGCGGAAATTTGGGATCAACACCCACCACCAATCGATGAGGCAATTACTCCTTGGGTGGAAGGGTTTCTCAGCCGCCGTGATGCATTTGCCCAAAACGATGAAAGCCGAGATCAATTCAGTCAAACTTTGCAGTCATTTCTCAAAGCTCTTGATAAAACCACTGCGTCTGAGTTGGTTAATCGGGAAGTGCAGGCTTGGCTCAAATTGGCAGCATTCTTAATCCGTAAGCGACAGATCCGCTGAGGAGATCAGTGAACCATGACTGAGAACCAACCTATTTTCTACTGGTATACCTTGAGTCCGTTGGATGTGTGGATGTTTCGGGATGCCAAGCCCTTTTCGCCAGGAGAGCGAGCGTGGGCCGGTAGCCAATTTCCCCCACCCAGCGCCACGATTGTGGGTGCAATTCGATCAATTGTTTCGCAAGCCAATTTGACCCTGATGGGGCCATTTTTATGTCGCCAGGAGGAGCTATATTTTCCACGCCCGATCGGCTACTACAAATCCCATCCACTGGTGCCACCGGAATGGCGCAGCAGCCATGATCAAACCAGCAATGACCAACAGAGTCGTAATCAACCGAATGATAATTGCCAGCGCAGCACCTATCTTTATGCGCGCTATCCCGACAATCGACCAGGCGCATTAGTCCGGCAAACTGATCCCACAACTCAGAAAAATCGGCCGCGACGCTGCGGGGAGGAAGACTTAGACGATGAGGAAGACGGCAACGAGCCTGATCGTCGTCCCTATCGGGATTGGCTACCCAGCTCAGTGATGCTGAAGTATCTGAAATCTGGGGCGATCAACTCAGAGGATTGGCTAGTTTCTGAGCATCGACCTGATGAGAAAGAACCCTGGACTGAAGAGGTTCGGCCACACAATTCCCTAGAGCCAGGAACCCGGCAAGTTAAGCAAGAAGGGGGCTATTTTGTGGAAACGGCGGTGCGGCTAAAGGAAGGTTGGAGCTTGGCAATCGGGGTTGACTCGCACACCCATCAATTGCTAATCAAAAATGATTATGGGTTGCCCCTGGCGATTCGATTAGGTGGTGAAGGACATCGGGCGATTTTGCGCCGTGCCGAACAGTTGGATGCGGTTTGGCTTGCCTTGAAGCAACAATCGGAGACGAATTTTAAGGACTCTCAGGGCAAACGGGCGATCGCCTATCTCGCCACGCCAGGAGTCTTTGAACGCAAGCACAATGGCGTGGCAACCTGTCGTCCTTGGCCTTGGGAGTGGAAGCTAAGGCGATCGGCTAGTGATGGCACTTTGGCAGGAGTTGCCACAGCTAAACCTGTCCCGATCGCCGGTCGAATTCGCGGCAAAGCTGATGATCAACCAAATGCTAGTCCCAGCATTCCTGCGCCCCAAGTTTTTGCCGCCGCTCCGGGGAGTCAGTATTACTTGGAACAGCCCGATCGACTGTTTGCCGAAACAGAAACCAACTCCAGAGCTAACCGCTGGCGACAGCTAGGCTACTCCGAACTCCTCTGGATTCCCTATCAAGAACCCCCGTTGCCTCAGCAAGCTTAACCCTCTTTATTGATTCCCAACGATGTATTTATCGGAGTAAATTGATCATGCCTACTGCCGCCCCTAGCATTACCCAGATTACCAATTTATCCCATCTCTATTTACTGTCGCCATTGCATACTGGTGGCACAACCCAAGAGGGCAACTTGCTGGGAATTGCTCGTGAAGCCCACACAGAGTTTCCCTATCTCCCTTCCAGCACTATTCGCGGACGGCTACGGGCCTCTGTTTTCACTGACCAGGGCCAAGACATCTGCTATCGACTCTTTGGCAATGAAATTACCGACCAACGAGAATCTCTGACTCAAGGCAGCATTTGGGTTGGTGATGGTTCTATCTTGTGGTTCCCGATCGCCTCACTCAGCCACGGTGTGCTGTGGGTCAGTTGTCCTATGCTGTTGCGGCGGTGGTCAACTTATCAATCGGAAAAACCACCGATCCCTAACGCCTACGCCACCAACCTCAACAACAGCAACCAGATTTGTTTGAAGGATGTAATTCTTCAGAAAAGCGATTTGATTCTCTGGTCTGATTGGAAGAAATTTATTCCCAAAGGCTCAGAAACCGAATCTATTGAGCGAGTCCTAGTTTTGCCTGACAAGTATTTCGCAACTGTTGTCCAAATGGGACTTTGGCGACAGGTCAAAGTTAAGCTGGATGAGCATAAGACAGTGAAGGATGGCTCTTTTCGCTATGAGGAAGCAATTCCGCCTGATGCAGTGATGTATTTTCCCTGGGGAGTGACGACACAACGTAAGTCAGAGCAATCGACCTTAACCGAAGAGTTTCAAGACATCCTCAATAGCTACTCGATCCTGCAAATTGGTGGGCAGGAAAGCCTTGGTCGTGGTTTTGTTCAACAATGGTCTGTGAATTAGGAGAGCTAATGTGATTTTTGATTCTCGCATCATGGGCAAATATGTCTATAAAGCTCTGAGAGACTTGAAAGCTCAGGCTAAAGATGAGGCTGAAAAACAAGAGCAAAAGAGTCAATCAGTTGAGCTATACACTTACCTTTCAACTTGGGGACTTCTGCGCCTTAAAGCTGAAGAAAATGCTTTGAGCCAGGCAGGTCGCAAAGATGTTGTGAAAGCGTTCTTTTCTTGTTTGTCAAAAATTAGCTGCCAACCAGATCTCAGCAAGTTAGACAATCCAGAGCTTTTGTTGCAACTGTCACCAGATGACTATTTAGGGCTAACTGGTGTGGCGCTAAAGCTGGCGCAAGAGTTTAGTTTTTGGGCGAATTCAATTTACTGCAAAGGTGATAAGGAGTAATTGAGCTATGAGTCCTAATCCTTGGGAACGGCCGAATTCGCCTAAGCGTCCTGTGAAATCTCCGAAGACTGGGCAGGCGGGCGATCGGGGCGATCGTGCTGGTCAACCCTCTCAACGAGGCGGTGGTGGCGATCGGGGTGGACAGCAACGTGGCGGCGGCGGGGATGATAACCCTGGACAGCCTTCGCCCTGGCTGAATCCTGCGAATCCGCCACAGATCCAGAATTCTGCCAGCTTTGTGGAATATCTACGTTGGATGCGATCGCCCCATCCTAAAGGGAGTCAGGAGTCTAAAAATCTTGATCCTGGTACCAAGTTAGAACTGCTGGAAAAAGCGCAGACCAACTCAAGTCAGTACAACAAGCAACATCTTGCGCGTTGTCAGCGCCGCCTTGAGATGCTGGCTAAGGGTGGTGTGATCTTTCAGGCCGCAGCCCCGTGGCGAATTCGAGTGGGCGGCCATCGTGGGCCAGAGAGCACCTTATTGCCAGCGTTTGACGCGCTTGGAATTCCTTACATTCCCTCCAGCACTTTGCGCGGTGTGGCTCGTGCCCAAGCTATCCGCGAATTTATGAGCATGGGTTGGGAGAAGGCTAATTTACATGTGGCCCGGTGGTTTGGTCACCTGGATGCTTCAGATGGCGATCGAGTAGGCAAAATTGTTTTTTTTGATGCCTATCCCTTACCTGGTCAAGATGGGTTGGCGATCGACATGGCTAACAAGATTTGGAATTGGGAAGGAGAAACACCAAAATACAGCCCCAATCCCAATAGTTTTCTTTCTCTCCAAAAACCAACATTCTTGTTCGGGATGAAGCTTGCTTCTGGCATTGATGATCAACAGTTGCTTGAAAAAGTTAAATCTTGGCTGATTCAAGGATTGCAATCAGGAATTGGCTCACAGGTCAACTCCGGCTATGGAGAGTTAAAGGTAAAAGACAAGAAACAGAAATTATTAGGCTTTTTTGAAGTGAATTTTGAAGTTGAAGGACAGCTAATTCATGGTTGTCAGGAGCTTACAAAATGGAATTGGAACGAAGGAAAAAATCATTGGGAAATGAGAGGAAAGCCTCAGGCAGAGGTGCGTCCAATTGCCTTTAAGTCAATGCTTCGCTACTGGTTTCGGGTCTTATCCTTGGGTGTTTTACCTGTTGACAATGTAAAGGATTTAGAAGCCTGCATTTTTGGCAGCATTAATCCTAAGACCATCTGGGGGTGGGTGCGAGTTGTGGTGCGCGATGGCAAGGTGACACAATGCGAACCACAGCCAAACTTCAAAGGTAAAAATGATAAATGTGGACAACAAGAAGGCAAACTGGTCATTTTTCTCAAACCTAGTTGTCCTTCTGACCAAGCTAGTAATGTACAAGTCCTCCTCAAATCTTTAACGTGGTTGATGTTTCACCTGGGAGGCATTGGCCAGGGTGCACGGCGACCTTGCTACTCGCGTAAGACGCGCGATCGAGCACCTTGGTATCGTGGTTCAACGCTCTTTGTAGAAGAGAATACATTTTGGGAGCTTCCAGAAACAACTGAAGAATTTCAATCATTGTTTCGTAAGCGTCTCAAGAATTTTTATGCTGCTCTGAGTGATTTATCCAAGACAACAATTAATCCTAATCAACCATATGCTGTCAGGATAGATGGCTCAATGCAGTGGACTGAAGCCATTGATCGAAACTGCCATATTGCAGTGTGCTCGGGTTCTGGAAGATATGGAAAACCTTTTGCTCTGGCAACACTTCATGACCAAGCTTTCAAGGTTAATAATAACTATGATGGGAACTTGTGCGGCTCAGTTAAACCTGTGGTCAAGCCATCGCCTGTTTGGATTGCTAATCATGATGATTATCAAGTGGTGACAGTTTTTGGTTCTACCTCTGACCCCAGGAAAAAGTTTCTTCGGAAGCTGAAGGAGGATGCAACGAGCTATCAACAGCTATGGCCGTTTTGATCGTTGTTTTGCATCAACCTTGGAGGAATCTAGTCATGGCAGATAATACGCTTCTCAATTTGGCGAAACAGGGCAAGCCAGGGGCGATCGCGGCGATGCTGAATCGATCGTTCCAAAAAGAGGGCTGGACTTGCAAGGGCCGCACCAATGGCAACGAACTGAAGCTGACCTTTGAGGGCGAAAATCCACCCCAACTTGAGCAAATTCGCGATCGCCTGATGCGCGGTCTAAAAATGATTCAGCCAGAGGGTATCGAAGTCCTGAACCTTGAAGCCAGAAAAACTGGTCAACTTCGACCTGCATGGAATGAAATTTTTTATCTAAGTAATACCGAAAATAGTGAAGATCGATTTAAGTTTTTGAACCACGAAGTTGCACAACCTAGTGGACAAAATGACCTGGTTTATGATCAAAATTTTGCGATCAGAACGGCTGAAAGACTGCATGGAAAAGCACAATCAATCATTATTGTTTTCTGTATTGTTGGTGCATTTTTTGGATTCTCTGTTGGTTTTGGATTAGGGGCTGTAATTGGTGGAATTGTGGGTGCTTTTCTCTTTGGTGCTTTGTGTGGTTTTGTAGGCTGGTTTATAGGGCAATTCATTGGCATGTCATTAAGTTTATCTATTGAAGGACAAGCTCAGTTGCTCTATGCTCAAATTCAGACGGAGATTAATACGAGGAAATTTAGAAATGAAAATGCTACTGAATCGTAACTATTTTGCGCATCGCCTAGAATTGGCGAATTAATCTCATGCCCTATAGTAGCTTCTCAATTGCCCAAATTAAAGCAGCATTTAGCCTTGAAATTCACGATCGCTCTCATCTTTTTCGCGATCGGGAACCTCATCCACCTTCAGAAATCTTGAAAACCCTGCTCGAAGAAAATGCCGCGCTTGCTGCCACCCTCAGTACCGAAAAGGCACGATCTGAGTTGATTATTGCACCTGTTTTGCTGGAAGTTCGCCGCCTCAAAAACTACCAAATTGGCTTTTTTTCGGGTGTGAACTTTGCCGTAGAGCCAGAATTAGATCTAGTCGGAGAATGCGATTTCATTTTGACTGCCGAACCGGAAGCTTCAATCATCACTGCGCCAATTGTGACCTTGGTAGAAGCCAAAAACGACAACATGCGATCGGGCTTGGGTCAGTGTATTGCCCAAATGCTTGGTGCTTGGCGATTTAATCAGCAGGAAGGTTCTCCTCAATCAACAGTTTATGGGGCAGTGTCTACGGGAACAGTTTGGCGATTTTTGCAACTTCAAGAAACTCAAGTTTTGATTGATTTGGATGAATATTACTTGCCTCAAATCGATCAAATTCTAGGAATTTTGCTGAGTTTTTTGGAACTAAAAATCTAATTTTTGGAGCATACCTAATCATGAGTAGTGTTGTTTTGTCGTTTGTGGGCAATCAAGATCCGTTTGCAGCCACCGAAACGGAAGGATCAATTATTAGCCTCCTGCGATTTTTATTAAACCAAGGAACAACGATCAAGAAAGTGGTGTTGCTGCACACAGAAGGTACAGCGAAAAATGCTCAAGACACCCAAGAACACATGGAGTCAGAGTCGCAATTATCTGGCTTGGTGGTGGAACTGATTCCCACCAGTTGGGAATTGTCGAAAGATCCCACTGATTTGTGGCTGGCGGCGCAAGAAGCAAAGCGCGGTTTGGAGTGGGTGCAATCGCAGTTGGAACCGGGCGATCGGGTAGATTTCAACGCATCGTCGGGAACGCCAGCCATGAAGTCGGCTTTCAGTTTGTTGCAGGCGGCAGGCTACGCCAGCAATAGCCAAATTTGGCAAGTTCGTAACCCGAAGGAGATGAAACCAGGCCAAGATCGGGTTTTTCCAACCAATGTTCTGGCGTTGCGGCAGGAGTTTGATCGCAAACGCATTGAACAACAAATTGCGGACTACAACTACAGTGGTGCTTGGTTGGAATTAACAGCCAGCCAGTTAGCAACAGATCGCCTCAAGGGCTTGTTGGAATATGCCCGTTGTCGCAAGGCATTTGACTTCAACGGAGCCAGTGACGCGATTCAAGAGCTTGCGGGAGCTATTGATGATCGCTGGGCTAAAGACATTGCCAAGTTGCGATCGGGACACAAGCCCACAGTTTTGGCGGAAGCCTATTTCAATGCAGTTTTATCGCTGCACAATCGTGACTATTTCACCGTTTTTACGCGGGTGTTTGGCATCCAAGAAAATGTGCTGAAATACGCGATCGGGCAGTTGGCTGAGTTTCCTAAAGATGAGGCCGATACCGATCGATTTTGGCAAGAGGTCAAGGCCCTCAAATCGGGTGAAGTCTATCGCGCCCTAGAGAAGGCAGCCCCCAAAAATCGTGCTGTCCGCACCAGCTACTTTCCAAATCGCCTGACCATGCGGCTGATTTTAGATTGTGATCCTGACTCGAAAGAGCTACTGGGAGATTTAGACAAAATCGAAAAACTCTGCGCCGATCGCAACCAAATGGTGCATGAGTTTAAGGGCATTTCCCGCATGGAAAATCCCGAAGAGGTGTTGAATCAACTGCGGCGCATTTTGAAGGGAATTGTCACGGTTTCGCTGACGGATAATCCGTTCGATCGCCTGAATGCCGAAATTCGATCGGCTTTGACTAGCTAGTTTTGAACCTTTAGACCTTGCCCGCTGATCCTCCCTCAGTCCTATGTACTTTGCCCCTGGAACGCTCCCCAAACGCCGCCAAGCGATCGCCCTCACCAACAGCAGCCTGACCCTGATTATTTTGCTGATTGCCCCTTTGGGGTTAGCCGCTGTCTTGGTCAACACGCTGCTCGTGGGTTTAGCGAGCTACTACACTTGCACGATCGCCGATCGCCTTTGGGGCCAACAACTAACTCGCTCGCTGGATGCCAACCCTGATCCCCTAGCCGAGCTAGAACGACTGTCTGATCGCCCCGGCCCGCTCGATCGCCCCTAGCGCCATATGCCTCGTCCCCCATGCGATCGCTCTATCTGTCCCAGCAAGGGAGTCGCGTCACCGTCCGCGCCGATCGCCTGACCGTGCAGCAGGGCGACGAACCCGCCCAAACGATCGCCCTGCCGCTGTTGGATCAAATTCTGGTGTTTGGCAATGTGCAGCTCACCACCCAAGTGCTGCGGGCTTGTTTGGTGCGGGATGTGCCGGTGGTCTACCTGTCGCGCATGGGCTACTGTCACGGTCGCCTCACGGCTATCCATCGCGGCTACCGAGCCCTGGCGCGTCACCAAGCGGATCTCAGTTTTGGCGATCGCCTATTGGTGGCCCGGGCGATCGTGGCCAACAAGCTGCACAACTCCCGGATTTTGCTGCAGCGCTATCGCCAACGGGGCCACGACTTGGGCCCAGATCTCGACCAGTTCCGCCACCTAGGCGATCGGGCCCGCCAGGCCACTAGCCTTGATGCACTGTTTGGTTTGGAAGGGGCGGGGGCTGCGGCCTACTTTGGGGCCCTGCGATCGATTCTGGCAGACTCAGGCCTGGGCTTTCGCGATCGCAACCGGCGACCGCCCCAAGACCCAATCAACGCCTTCCTCAGTTTTGGCTACCAGGTGTTGTGGAACCATCTGTTGGTGTTGGTGGAGCTTCAGGGACTCGATCCCTACGCTGGTTGTTTGCACGAACCGTCCGATCGCCACCCGGCTTTGGTGTCGGATTTGTTGGAGGAATTTCGGGCACCGTTGGTGGATGCGGTGGTGTTGGGGCTGGTGAATCGGGGTCAGGTCGATCGCACTCAGCACACGGAACAGCGGGATGGGGGCTGTTTTCTGAATGAAGCGGGTCGCAAGTTGTATCTGCAAGCGTTTATCGATCACATGGAAGGGGCGATCGACCAAGACGAGGGCGGTTCGATTCCCCGGTGGGAGCTACTGAGTCGGCAAGTGCGGGCCTACAAGCAATTTGTCTATCAGCCGGTCTACACCTACCAGCCCTATCGCCTGCGAACCTAAGCGGCCGAACCTGTGTTTTATGTGGTTGCTTACGACAGTCCAAATCAGAAGCGGCGCAGCAAAATTGCGGCGACCTTGGAGGGCTATGGCCAGCGGGTGCAATACAGCGTGTTTGAGTGCTATCTCTCTCCGAGTCACTATGCCCAACTGCGGCGGCGGCTTCGCAAGTGGTTTAACCCGGAGGAGGATTCGATTCGGTTTTATCCCTTATCGAGTCAAATGCTGGCCCAGGTGGAGGTTTGGGGCGGGCGGCCCCTGTCTTCGCCGCCGGGATCGGTCATTTTGTAACGCGATGTATCGGAAATCTACAACCTGGGGCGATCGGCTGGAACCCGCATTCTGTCGTGTAGGTTTTGGATCGGTTGTGGGGCAAGGGTTTTGGGGTTTTTCCACAGATAAAATGTTTGGGTTTTGTCCGGGTCTGAGAGGGGTTGTAGATCTAGCCACTTGTAACCCTTATGCAGCAAGGGTTAGTTTAGGGGGGAGGCCCCACTCGCTGGGGCACCCACTTGATTGGAAACCGAGGAAGTTGCACAGGGAAGGAAGTAGGACAGGGTACTGGCCCCACTCGCTGGGGCACCCACTTGATTGGAAACATTAACCGATTTTGTTGATCGCTGTTTGGCTTTGGGGGCCCCACTCGCTGGGGCACCCACTTGATTGGAAACCCAAGCCGATTCACAGAACTTAAGGAAATCAGCCTGGCCCCACTCGCTGGGGCACCCACTTGATTGGAAACTCAAAAGGAATTGGAGACCCAATCGCAGATTCACGGCCCCACTCGCTGGGGCACCCACTTGATTGGAAACCACTGAAGGTCTATAGATGTAGAGCTTAAGATGCAGGGCCCCACTCGCTGGGGCACCCACTTGATTGGAAACTATCCCATTGAGACTTGTAGGCATCCTGAAAGCCAGGGCCCCACTCGCTGGGGCACCCACTTGATTGGAAACTAATTACTCCCCTTTCGAGTTTGTAGCCTTTAAATTCAGGGCCCCACTCGCTGGGGCACCCACTTGATTGGAAACGTTCGCCGCTTGCAAGTCACGTGGGACTACGAATACGGCCCCACTCGCTGGGGCACCCACTTGATTGGAAACTGATGGCTATGAATTTTTTCGGCTTTAGCGTTTAGTGCGGGGCCCCACTCGCTGGGGCACCCACTTGATTGGAAACACCAGTAATTCAGTAATAAGTGCCAAATGATGGATATAGAAGGCCCCACTCGCTGGGGCACCCACTTGATTGGAAACAGTGGGGCCCTACATGAACGAAATGGATGCCATTGTTCAGAAAAGGGCCCCACTCGCTGGGGCACCCACTTGATTGGAAACTTGGCGGCTGTAGTTCATGGCGATTTTACTGCTGAAGAAGGCCCCACTCGCTGGGGCACCCACTTGATTGGAAACGTTCAATCACGTCCAGAATCGTTCCGTTTCTTTTCGGCCCCACTCGCTGGGGCACCCACTTGATTGGAAACTTGGATTGGTGGATGTGCGCCCAACACCTTGGGGCCCGGGCCCCACTCGCTGGGGCACCCACTTGATTGGAAACTTGAAATCAACATCGATACTGCAAAGATATTCCCCTATGGCCCCACTCGCTGGGGCACCCACTTGATTGGAAACTTGGGAGCGAAGCAACGAAAGGTTAAGTTAGTACCAGCTCTTTCAGAGGGCCCCACTCGCTGGGGCACCCACTTGATTGGAAACTCCTACTCTGACAGCAGCATCGATACTTGGGAGTTTAAGGGCCCCACTCGCTGGGGCACCCACTTGATTGGAAACACCTGGATAAGCGCTTGCCACACCCCGGAACGACAGGCCCCACTCGCTGGGGCACCCACTTGATTGGAAACTGCCGAGCGGTGGATGCCTTACTGGCGGTGTTTGAGGCCCCACTCGCTGGGGCACCCACTTGATTGGAAACAGGCGATCGATCTTGGTAGAAACCAGATCGCTGCGACTCAGGCCCCACTCGCTGGGGCACCCACTTGATTGGAAACAGAAACCCAGGAACGCCTGGGGTTATGGACTTTCAGATAAGGCCCCACTCGCTGGGGCACCCACTTGATTGGAAACAGTCCCAAATTTCAATGCCCAGTCGCACTGATCAATGAGGGCCCCACTCGCTGGGGCACCCACTTGATTGGAAACCGTATCTTTACGACCGCCCATTTCTATTGGGACTTCTGAGGCCCCACTCGCTGGGGCACCCACTTGATTGGAAACGGCACACCGTTGGTTGGATCCTCGCAACCGCTCACGGAAGGCCCCACTCGCTGGGGCACCCACTTGATTGGAAACGCGGCGCTGAAGTCCTCGAACAAACAGCTAGTTCCAAGGCCCCACTCGCTGGGGCACCCACTTGATTGGAAACTTGTCGTTGCCGCTTGCCTTGACCCATGTTGCTATCGCTATCGTTTCGTGGCCCCACTCGCTGGGGCACCCACTTGATTGGAAACCACACTCCGAGAGGTGGTTCTTGTCCGAACCTGGAAAGGCCCCACTCGCTGGGGCACCCACTTGATTGGAAACTCGTTGCAGAGGTGGTTTTGACCGCACCCGTTCCGGGCCCCACTCGCTGGGGCACCCACTTGATTGGAAACTCCGCTAAAGGTGGAAGCCTACGGACGGGCGGCTGAACGGCCCCACTCGCTGGGGCACCCACTTGATTGGAAACGAGTCACAAGGAACGATGATGCGATGAATTTCTGGGGGCCCCACTCGCTGGGGCACCCACTTGATTGGAAACTCCGAATCCCACATGGCGGTGACGTAGCATTCGGGAAGGCCCCACTCGCTGGGGCACCCACTTGATTGGAAACAATAGCACCATCCTCAAAGTAGACAATCAATAAGGCCCCACTCGCTGGGGCACCCACTTGATTGGAAACCGCGCTGTTGGGCCGCTGAACCTGTTTGGCAAGCTAGGGCCCCACTCGCTGGGGCACCCACTTGATTGGAAACACCAATCACCGCCCCGATTGCACTGCCTACAAACCGGAGGCCCCACTCGCTGGGGCACCCACTTGATTGGAAACCAGGTTTGTGTGATTGCGCTCACCAACATCCAGCCAAGGCCCCACTCGCTGGGGCACCCACTTGATTGGAAACAACGTTAGCCAGGGCAGCCAGGATGTCAAAGTTAAAGGCCCCACTCGCTGGGGCACCCACTTGATTGGAAACTCAGCACTCGCCCGCAACTTAAGTGCCCAATTTTTGGCTTGGCCCCACTCGCTGGGGCACCCACTTGATTGGAAACCTCGGAGTGTCCGAGGAAGGGGTGACTCTTGGGCGAACGAGGCCCCACTCGCTGGGGCACCCACTTGATTGGAAACTCGGACGCGATCGCCACCCGTGTGATCTCAATTACACTCGGCCCCACTCGCTGGGGCACCCACTTGATTGGAAACATCGCAAACAAAAATAGGCGGAATGGGTCGGGGCCCCACTCGCTGGGGCACCCACTTGATTGGAAACGCAAGCTGCCGACGTTCATCTCCTTGGGTTTTGTCGCGGCCCCACTCGCTGGGGCACCCACTTGATTGGAAACGAAGAAAAGATGAGGGTAGCGAGTTTAGGACTCGCAAGGCCCCACTCGCTGGGGCACCCACTTGATTGGAAACTAGGTCAATCTCCCTGATCAATTCTGTGCCGATTTTGGCCCCACTCGCTGGGGCACCCACTTGATTGGAAACCGCCCGGTCGGCCGTGGTGTGGCGTTGCCGGTGGAACGGCCCCACTCGCTGGGGCACCCACTTGATTGGAAACTCAACGATCGCGTTAATGGCGTGAAGCGTAGAATCGATGGGGCCCCACTCGCTGGGGCACCCACTTGATTGGAAACCCACACCGCCACTGCAAATAGCCACAT
Source organism: Limnothrix sp. FACHB-881 (assembly GCF_014698135.1). Lineage (NCBI taxonomy): Bacteria > Bacillati > Cyanobacteriota > Cyanophyceae > Pseudanabaenales > Pseudanabaenaceae > Limnothrix > Limnothrix sp. FACHB-881. The sequence goes on along the minus strand of NZ_JACJSN010000016.1, from coordinate 2,957 downwards.
TTTGCCCCGATCGCGGGCCCCACTCGCTGGGGCACCCACTTGATTGGAAACTCCACCGACGATCGGCTAGTGATTGTTCCAGGTCTTGGCCCCACTCGCTGGGGCACCCACTTGATTGGAAACCGGGAAGATCGCGGGTTCCGATGATGGCTAGACGCATGGCCCCACTCGCTGGGGCACCCACTTGATTGGAAACTGGTCTGAGCGTAGGTGGCCTCGTAAACTGCAACGTGGCCCCACTCGCTGGGGCACCCACTTGATTGGAAACGTTAGTTGTTGGGCTACCTTATGAGACATGATCTTTCCTAGGCCCCACTCGCTGGGGCACCCACTTGATTGGAAACCAAAATGGCATTCATCATCAGAGCGTTTACTCACTAGGCCCCACTCGCTGGGGCACCCACTTGATTGGAAACCACGTCTCCGCCAGCGCCTCGAAATCGAACTTGGCGGCCCCACTCGCTGGGGCACCCACTTGATTGGAAACCCGCCAAACAGGTCAACGAAATAGCCGGAGGGGATGCCTAGGCCCCACTGGCTGGGGCACCCACTTGATTGGAAACTCAAGACGCGGGACGGGGACAAGAGGAAATCAGGCCCCACTCGCTGGGGCACCCACTTGATTGGAAACACCTAGAACAGCCTTGCGAACTGTTTTTCCTGAGTAGCTCGGCCCCACTCGCTGGGGCACCCACTTGATTGGAAACTTCCGGGAACTACCGCACTGACTTCGATTGCACCGCCTTCGCCATGGCCCCACTCGCTGGGGCACCCACTTGATTGGAAACCGCGTCTACTTCCCAGAACAGTTTGGAGCGCTGGGGGCCCCACTCGCTGGGGCACCCACTTGATTGGAAACCTGGCCGCTCCTGTCCCACGCCGTGCCATCCGATTGTTTGGGGCCCCACTCGCTGGGGCACCCACTTGATTGGAAACAAGCGCCGTAGCGTTGTAGCGACCATCCGAGAGGTAGTGAGGCCCCACTCGCTGGGGCACCCACTTGATTGGAAACTCAAGCAGGAAGTCATCGGGGCTGACCTTGTTCGCGGCATGGCCCCACTCGCTGGGGCACCCACTTGATTGGAAACAATTTCAACCAATTGAAACTTAAGAAGCGGTAGACGTTCAGGCCCCACTCGCTGGGGCACCCACTTGATTGGAAACTCCGTCGCGGTCGAAATATGTTGAACTGCAGTGGACCCTGCGGCCCCACTCGCTGGGGCACCCACTTGATTGGAAACGGGATACACCTCAGAGGCGATCGCCTCTAGAACGGGGCCCCACTCGCTGGGGCCCCCACTTGATTGGAAACTCAGCGTTGTCAATCGCCTCAAAACCATCTTCGTGATCGGCCCCACTCGCTGGGGCCCCCACTTGATTGGAAACGTCATCACGTTTGACCAGCGGCAGATTATTCGACTCCGAGCGGCCCCACTCGCTGGGGCACCCACTTGATTGGAAACTAGAGCTTTTTCGCCACGATGCGGATCTCCTCAATCCGCGGCCCCACTCGCTGGGGCACCCACTTGATTGGAAACACTTGAACCTGAACCTCAATCTGGCGAGCGGTCGTTCCGTGGCCCCACTCGCTGGGGCACCCACTTGATTGGAAACTCGCAAAAACCGATCCCGCGTTGCGCAATCGCATTGATTGGCCCCGTCCCTCGGGGCCAACCCCCACCATCCGCCCCCAAAACCGATCGCCCCAATCACCCCGCCGCTCCAAATTAAGCCAGGGTTAATCAACCGTTTGCGAGCTACGATCGCCCTAAGGACAGATCCACCCCCAGCGATCGAGCGAGGAAAAGCCATGGGTAGCCGTAGGGTGCATGGGAGCACGCTCGGCCGTCAATGATCGTTGCCCCTAATCTCCCATGCACCGCCACCCATGTCGCATTCACCGACCATCCCCGATCGGTTGAGTGGCGCTCAATTCTCGGTGCATGGGAGTACAAATCAACCATTTCGTGACCCCTTGGCCTTGCTCCCATGCACCCTACCCGTCGGCCATTGACGCAGGCAAGCAACTCGCGATCCCCAGGGGCGATCGCCCCATCCCAAGACCCGCGCTACCATTGAAACAACGCAATCCTGAACGTCCTGCACCCACGATTAATGACCGCCAACACCATCACCGAAGGAATTCTCGATGGAACGAGTCGAAATTACTAAACAAGATCAGGGCTGGACAATCATTTTGCCCGAGTTGATCGACTTCCTCGGCGAAGCGGTTTATCTCAAACCCCTAGGCAGCGCTCTGATTTTGTTGCCCGCTGCCAATCCCTGGCAAATTTTGTTTGAGAGCCTCACACTCTTTTCCGAAGATTGCTTCGAGGACTGGCCAGAAACTCGCCCCCAAGACTTGCCCCAAGAACGCGAGGAATGGTTTCTATGAAATTCCTCCTCGACACCAACATTTGCATTTACTTAATCAAACACAAACCGCCCCAAGTTATTGATCGCTTCCGCGCCTGCGAACTCGGCGATATTGCCATTTCGAGTATTACCGTTGCTGAACTCGACTACGGCATTGCCAAAAGCCAACAGCACGATCGCAATCAGGCCGCCCTCGATCGCTTCTTGTTGCCCTTAACGTCCCCTTCGATCGCACTGCCAGCCATCACTATGGCGAACTTCGCTACAGCCTCGAACGCCAGGGACAATCGATCGGCAACATGGACTTACTGATCGCGGCCCACGCCCTCAGCTTGGGCCTGACGATCGTGACCAATAATGTCCGAGAATTTAGCCGCGTTCCCTACCTTGCCATTCCAAACTGGGCAGAATAATCCTCGGCTGAACTTCTCTCATCCTGCAACTACTCAACACCCCACCCGAAACCCCGTAGATACTGTGTTCCCCGGATAGACGCAAGGGGCTGAGAGTGAAGAAAGGTAAAGCTTAAGAGCCAGGAGCTGTGGCGACCGCTAGTTGGCTGGGGTCAAACGGTCTGCCAT
>NZ_JACJSN010000015.1:0-123885 GCF_014698135.1 Limnothrix sp. FACHB-881 | reverse complement strand
ACGAGCCAAGCTCCAAGGCTTGAGGGTGCGTCCAGAGTCTCTACCGGATGGGAGATGGTCGATTATGCCTGAGCTTAACCTTCCTTCTCCACCGCCTTCCACATACAAGGGTGCGTAGGGCAACGGTTCGCAGGTTCCAGAGGTGGGGTTTGTGCCCTACGCACCGCCACCATTGGCGCAGATCAACTGACTCGTGATCCCGAGGGGCGATCGATGGTGCGTGGGAGACCAACCAGCCAAACCGTTACCCCGAAAGCGTTCTCCCACTCACCCTACGCCTGTTTTGGGTTTAGGGTGCTTGATGCCACTCGGTTTCGATGCGATCGAGGTCTTTGGTGGCTCCCAGTTGTTGATAGATTTCGCGGGCACGGGTGCATCAATCCTACGCCCATCGAGTTCCATTGAGTAGATAGTCTATAGCTGCCTAGTAAAGCTACTGACGTGGAATAGAGTGATCAGCCTCGCGGAGTGATTGCCTAATTTCTGCAACCTGTGATAAAGCACTCTCCAGGATCGGTTGAATCCTTTCATGGCTAATTGATTCTGATTCCCGACGTGAAAGGATTTCCTCAAATTGCCTTTGAAATCCTTTGATATACTGATCAATTTGAATTTTTGCAGATCGAAAATCTTGATGAACCTGATGTGCAACAGCCCTCGATAAGACTTCTTTTGAGGCTTGATTTTGATTGTCAATCATCATATCAAGCGACCTTGAAAGCTCATCTAGATCGATACAGTAAACTGTCTCGCTGGATTTGACGATCTTGATCTCATAGGTTGTCTTAGAGCAACAGCCACCGGACTTGCGCTTCTTTTTCTCCTGCCGCTCACGAGGAATCATCATCTGTTGAACTTCAATCAACCGATCTATTCCTTCAAAATCAAAGTCCAGAAACTGAATGGGTGTCACCTCTAAATCAATTTCTAACGCCTGACCTAAATGGAAAGCCAATTTGTCAGAAATTGCTTGTATATCCTGGCGGATGCTCTGCGATATTTCTTGACGAACTTGATTACCATTACGAATCAGTAGATCTTGAGTTTCTAGCCACCAGCTTTGCAAGTGGGGGCCAAAGTAGCCGTTGATTTTCTCTTCAATCTTTTTTGCCTCATCCTGTGACTTGCACTGAATTTTTCGAGGATCAAAATTGGGAGTACCCACGTCTTTTTTCATAATTTCGACTACAGGTGGCTCCAAACTCTCATAGAAGTCAGTTGTAAAGTGGACAATATTGGCGATGACCTTGGTAGCTCCTTGCACAATCCCAGCTAGCTTAGGGTTTAACATTTGCAGAACTGCACCTATTCCCTCACCAAGACCATCAATGATAGGAGTGGCATAAGTTGAGAGAGGCTGGCTGGAAGGCCGTTCTTCACTATAACCTTCTTGATTTTCCTTCTTTTGACCTTTTTTCTTGCTTTTTTCCTTTTTTGACTTATCTTTTGATCCCTCAAAATCCGTCTTGCCCTGACGGCGAGATTCAACAATTTCTTCTATAACTGCATGGAATCTTTCCTTTGAGCGATCAGAGAATTGATCGATGCCTTTACTAAGATGGTCGGTCACAATTTTCTTTTCAGCATCAACCTTTCGCCGCACCTGCTCAACTCGTTCTTGAGCACTTTCAGACTTCTGGGCATAGGACTCAATCAGTCGGCGAAGCCCCTCTATGCTCTGATTCCAGCCAGCAATTTTTGTCTTGAGAAGCGTTTCAATTGAAACAGCCTCCTTATCCAAAGAAGCAACAATTTCTTCCAGAAAATGCCACCCAGATTGGCGAATGATTTCCTGAATAACAGAATTTTCGATAATGGGTATTCCGCTATCTTCCAAGGCTTGTGGAGCGATCTTCTTAGGACTCGGTGTGATCAGATCACCCTCTTCATTCTCTGTTGCATAGGCAGCCGAAAAGAAACGGATGAAATCTGAACGACTGTCTGAGCTTGCAGTTCCAGCCAAAATCATTTTGGCAAGTAGCCCCTTCCTTGAGCTAGCTGCATAAACCTGGGGATAATCAAATCCGAATCCTTCCAGTTCTCGCTTCAGGAGTTCAATAGTTTCCACCACCGGAGGATCTTTTTCACCTCGCTGGTCAATCTTGTTCAGAATGAAGTATAACCGCCCTGAATTCTCCCGTAAAAACTCTTTCCGACCTTTCACTAGCTCTTGAAACAGTCCAGTAATGGCGTTGTCCTTATAGGAGGTGTAATCCAAAAGGAAAAGAACGGCATTACACTTCCGGACAACTTCGAGGGTGGTTTTCTTCAGTTCATTGGTCTCAAAGCCTGCTGATTCCCATTCATTGGGGCCAGGTGTGTCAATCAGCACTAGACCAGACAAGAAGGATAGATCTTGAATTGCTGCAATTGGGTGGCGCAGTTCAAAGTTAACCGTTTGGTCTGGGTTATTACGTTCCCGAATCTCGCGTGTCCGATGCAGGAAAGCTGTTTGGATTGATTGGGCATTGCCCTTCGCCAATGAGATGGGGTGACTAGATCCCTCACGGTACTCTAAGAGTTCTGAATCTGTTGCATTGGGGATATGGCGTATATCCGTTCGACAAACTGTGCAGGATGCAGATTCACTTGCCAGAATGTCAGTACCGATCATTGCATTGAGAAAGGTACTTTTCCCTGCCTTCATGGCGGCTACAACAGCCACTTGGTAAGTGTGGTTTTGTAGATGCTTTAGGCTGCTGCTAATGTTTTTAGCGATATCATCAAGGCCAGCAGTACTATCACCCTGTTGCTCCAAGCCAGCCTTCAGTTCCGCCAAGTAGGTTGCGAGATTATCTCCGAGGGAGTTGAGGCGTGAGTAGGCAACCTGAAACTCGGGGTGTGTCATGTTTCGGTTAAGGAGCTGATTGGTGATCTTGCACGGATAACATAACACACGATTACATGTAACAGTTTTGCATCTCAATAAGTTTTTAAAAGGATGTTTACACGGGTCTCGATCAACACACCATCGTCCAGCTCGATTAACTTGCTCGCCATAGGTCGTTCACAGCCTCCCGTTTTGCCCTAGCCTAGCCCGATTGCCCTCGATCACGAACGGCCCAAAACCAAGAAGCGATCGAGCCAGGCTTGCCAACATAGCAAACGGCTCAATCGCCTCTGAAGTTACGACTAATTCATCAGTTCAGATTTCACTGAAACGGCTGAATTAGATTCATGATGAATACTGAATGGGTTGGATGTTCAGCTCTGCCTGCCATTGACTCAGGGGCTTTTCCCATCCCTCTTCCCACTTTTGAGCAAACAGAGGTTGAGCAGCCTTCCCCATTTGAAATCCCTGAGCGATCGCCTCTAGCAAAAGTGGCAATGTTGTGGGTGCCATCAGAGTGCTGATAATCAAACTGTTTGCAACCAACATGCTGGCTAATGGATAGGGAAATTGTGGCAAGTGAAATGCCTGCAAGCCAATTTCGCCGATTTCAGAGGGAGCAAATCCAGTCACAATGTGCCAAAGATCATGGGTTTGACTCAGACGCATTTCAACATATTCAGCGTCAGATTTGGCAGTCATTCCAGCATGGAGATTGGGATCAAAGCCCTTGTTTTTCATTTCTGCTGCATAGATATACCCCAGCGAATCCGAAGGCAGGGTCAAGAGGGTTTCTAAATCATGGGCCGGTGGCAGATAGCGCTCACGGATTAAGGCGGCACAAGCCGGATTCTGACTGAGATACTGTGCTGCCAAAGCGTAGGCGGGAGTTTCCAGCAAGCCATCCACTAGTTCACCAACCGTTTTCAGGCTACTGCTGCCAAGCAGCATGGCAGTGAATGACTTGAAAATCAAAAACTTTGAAAAAAACGACTTCATACCCTGAGAAAAAGAATTGGGGGTCGGCGGTTGCATGGAACCGGTCAAAGAGTCGTTCAATGTCGCTGAATGAAGCGGTTGCATAGACAGTAGCTCCAGGGGACTGCAAAATTAACCCAATCACCTCTCGAGGGAGGGTGAAGTTGCTGAATAGTCGGGAGAAAGCTAGCACTTCCGTTCGTTAGCTCATACCCTGGCGGGACGGTGCTTTCAGGGGTGGGGCAACTCAGAAAATGAGTGTCTCTCATGTTTTTAGAATATCAGCAGAATTTTTGTCCTGTCAAGCAAAACATGAATAAATTTCATTTTTAATTCAACTCGACAGACGAGAGTAGTCTGAAGTCTCAAGCGCGACGACTGGCCCGTCCTAGGCTGGCAACTGTCATCAACCACCATGATCTGCGTTATTTCAGTCCTGACTTCGCCCGATTGATCGCTCCAAACAGTTCCAACCCCAAAAAACAAGAGGCGATCGAGCCAGGCTTGCCAACAGAGCAAACGACTCGATCGCCTCTTGAATTGTGAGATTACCGGTTGGGTTGGCCGGGGCGATTTATTCAGCCCCAGCGCAACCCAGCCACCTAACCCATTCGGGAATTAGGCATCGTAGTACAGCAGGTACTCGTAGGGGTGCGGACGCAGGCGCATCGGGTTCACTTCCGCATCCAGCTTGTAGGTGATCCAGTTGTCGATGAAGTCATCGGTGAACACACCCGAAGCGGTCAAGAAGCCGCGATCTTGATCCAACGCTTCCAGAGCGCCTTCCAGAGAACCGGGGGTCGAAGGAACTTTGCTCAGTTCTTCGGGGCTGAGGTCGTAGATGTCCACATCCAGCGGTTCGCCCGGATCGATTTCGTTCTTGATCCCGTCGAGACCCGCCAACAGCATGGCCGAGAACGCCAGGTAGGGGTTGGAGGTTGCGTCGGGGCAACGGAACTCCAGACGCTTGGCCTTGGGGTTCGAGCCGGTCAGCGGAATCCGAATCGAAGCCGATCGGTTGCCCGCCGAGTAGGCCAAGTTCACCGGCGCTTCAAAGCCCGGCACCAAGCGCTTGTAGGAGTTGAGGGTGGGGTTGGTGAAGGCCAACACAGCGGGAGCGTGCTTCAGCAAACCACCGATGAAGTTCAGCGCCATCTTGCTCAGGTTGGCATAGCCATCGGGGCTGAAGAACAGGGGCTGGCCGTCCTTCCAAATCGACATGTGGGTGTGCATCCCGGAGCCGTTGTCGTTAAACAGCGGCTTGGGCATGAAGGTGACGGTCTTGCCGTACTTCTTGGCCACGTTCTTGATCACGTACTTGTAGGTCAGTACGTTGTCAGCGGCGCTGATCAGGTCGCTGAACTTCATGCCCAGCTCGCACTGGCCGGCGGTTGCCACTTCGTGGTGATGCTTTTCAATGGGCACGCCACACTTGCCCATGGTCAGTAGCATTTCGGTGCGGATGTCTTGCAGGGTGTCGCTGGGAGCAACGGGGAAGTAGCCACGCTTGTAGCCAATTTTGTTGCCCAGGTTGCCGCCCGCTTCAATCCGACCCGAGTTCCACTGGGCTTCGATCGAATCCACGTGGTAGTAGGATTCGTGCTCGTTTTGGCCGTAGCGCACATCGTCGAAGATGAAGAATTCCGGTTCGGGGCCGCAATATACGGTGTCGCCGATGCCGGTGCTTTGCAGGTAGCCCAACACGCGAGCCGCGATCGAGCGGGGGTCGCGATCGTACCACTCGCCGGTACGGGGTTCTTTGATTGAGCAGACCATGCTCAGGGTGGGCACTTCCATGAACGGATCCATCCAGGCGGTGTTGGGATCAGCCACCATGGACATGTCGGAAGCTTGGATGCCCTTCCAACCGCGAATACTGGAACCATCGAAGGCCACGCCCTCGGTGAAGGCTTCTTCGTCGATAAGGCTGCGATGGAAGGTGCAGTGCTGCCAGATCCCGAAGAGATCGACAAACTTCAGGTCGATCATCTCGATATTTTGGTCTTGAATCATTTTCAAGACATCTTGGGCAGTCGTCATGAACGAACTCCTTGAACCTGTTTGTTTAGTCGCTCTTTGGAATAGATGCGAGGCACTGCCCCTCTGTCACGGTTGCGCTTAGAGCAAAACCTATAAATGACGCTTACTCGGGGTAGCGCTACATTCGTCACATCCTAAAGAGAGGCTAGGGCGGTTTTTGTATCAGAAACTACTATTTCTCTGCTGAGGGGAGATACAAAACTTAGTGCTGAGACTTTGGGCTAGGCGCTGCGGTGTGCGATGATTGAGAGGGCCCGAGCGTCGCCGCAGAAATCCGTTGCACCGTCTGATGTGTAGCGATTTCAGCCGAGTCCCGGGACGAGTTTAAGACAAGCAGCTTCCTTAATGTAGGCTACTGTCAATATTTCTCTTCGATAAAGACTGTTGGGAGAATCGCTCATGATGCGCGATGCTGTGACGACTTTAATCAGAAACTATGACATTACGGGTCGCTACCTCGATCGCGACGCAATGGACGACCTGAAGGCCTACTTTGCGTCGGGTGAAGCTCGGATCAAGGCGGCATCGGTGATTAATGCCAATGCGGCGGATATTGTCAAGCAAGCGGGCTTGGCTTTATTTGAGGAAGTGCCCGAGCTGATTCGTCCGGGTGGCAATGCTTACACCACTCGGCGCTATGCGGCTTGTCTGCGGGATATGGACTACTACCTGCGCTATGCCAGCTACGCGATCGTGGCGGCGGATGCGGATGTGTTGGATGAGCGTGTGCTGAACGGTCTGCGCGAAACCTACAACTCTTTGGGTGTGCCTCCGGCTCCGACGGTGCGCGGCATTCAAATCATGAAGGATATTGTGAAGTCGCTGGTGACGGCGGCCGGTGTGGATGCCAGCGTGGTGGATGCACCGTTTGATTACATGACCCGCGAACTGAGCGAGTCGGACATCTAGGATTTTGCCCGATGGGCAAGTCTAGCAAGACATCGCCCGTGGAGGTTGGGGCCTCTGCGGGCGATTGTTTTTGCTGGATGCAGGGTTGTGGATGTTGGGCGAATGATTTTGGGCGAATGGTTTTGGGATATGCGTTGGGGTTAATCAACGGTTATTGATGGTTTGGGATTTTAGGCCGATCGGGAAGTTTCCGGCCCGATCGCCGCGCCCATTGCCGTCAACAACATGACGATCCCCGCCGCCACAAACAATCCAGTGAGGCTGATTTCCAACAACGCACCCGAGGCCGCCTGCGAAAAGGGATCCAAGGCCACCGCCGCAAACATAATCAGGCTCATCATTCGCCCCTGCATGTGGAAGGCGGTTTGCTGTTGCAGCCAAGTCATGGCCAACACACCCACCATGCCGCCACCGATCCCCATTCCCCCGATCGCGATCGCGGCGAGGGCAGTGCTGTGAACAAAGCCCAGGGAAATTAAGCCCAATCCCAAGGCTCCCGCCAGCCAAGCCAGGGGCGTTTTGAGGTTGGCGATCGCGTTGAGTTGCCCCGCAATCACCACACCCAGCAGGGCCCCCACGCCATAGGCGGCCTGAAGCGATCCAAAGGTGGTGGCGTTGCCCTGTAAGCGCACGGTTACCAGTTGGGCCACGCCAATCACGATCGGCCCCAGGATGGCAAAGTTAATGGCCGCAATCAGCAGCAACCCGATCCGAATGTCCGATCGCTGCCAGGCATAGCGCAACCCTTCGCCAATTTCCGCAGCCAGGGCCTGTTTCGGCGTTGACTGAGGGGAATGGGCCGATCGCCCGGGAGCCTTGGGTTGCACCAGAAAAATACAAAGACTGCCGAGCAACAGCAACAAGGCATTGAGGGTAAAAGTGGCCGTCAGCCCCACAGCCCCGATCGCCAAGCCCGCCGCCGCCGGCCCAACCACATTTGTGATCTGTTCGCTGCCTTGCATCCAAGCATTGGCCTGAGAAAGGCGATCGGCGGGAACCAGTTTCGGCAACAGGGCCAAAACGGCAGGATAAAGAAAGGCTTCCAGGGAACCAAAGAGAGCCGCAATGGCGATCATCCCTTCCAGGGCGAAGCGATCGGCCAGCAGCATTCCCACCACCCCCATAATTGCCAGGGATGCGATCGCCCCCGCCAGCGCCGCCACCCGATTGGTGGGCAGGCGATCGCTCATAGCTCCCCCCAACAACATCAACAGCCCCCGAGGAATCGCCGCTGCCATCAACACCGACCCCGCCGCCCAACCAGATTGGGTTTCTTGCAACACCAACCAAGTCAGGGCCACCAACCAAATTTGTGCGGCACAGAAAATTAAAGTCTGACCCGCCCACAGGTACAAAAACTGTCGGGCCGGTCTCGATTGCAACCGTTTCAAATTCAACATTGGACGCACCTCACACTGATTGCTATCACCGACTCAAACCGTTCACCACAGCAGTTCACTCAACAATCCATACACCGCCACAAAATTGATGCGACTGAGGGCCACCAACCAGCGCGATCGCTCGTGGTGGTCTTGATCTCCCCAGGCGGCCACGCGGCTCCACCCGGCCGTCAGCAGCGCCATCCAAGGAGCAAGTCGCAAGCGACCCCAGCGCCAGAAACGCACCCAGGGCCAGCGAGGCCGGTTGCTAGCAGGCTTCGATTCGGCAGGAACAGAAGCTGGAGTCAGCGTGAGTTTTGAAATCGTCCGCAGCATCGGTTTCAGGGGATTGGGGACTGAGGGCGCACTTTTTATTTCAAATGCTCGATATAAAAACGCCACGTTGAACATACGATTAAGCCGGGGAAACGTCGTATTCAGCGATGAAATTTCGAGAAAAAGCTCCAGAAAACCCAATTAAGCTTAATTAAGCCCAATCAAAAATGGCTTCAGCGCGGGGAACTAGACATAGGAACCTTGAAGTGGAAAGATAAATATGAAATTTGCTCATATTCAAGATATGAGCGATCCTCGTTTTTTGTCAAGCCCCCTATTGGCCCCAGTTCAACGCATGATGACTCCCGGAACCAAAGCTCCCCCCAAACCAGCAGCCCGCAAGAAACCACGCCAGGCCCGCAGCCAAGCCCGCGTGAATCGAATTTTGGATGTGGCAGAAAAACTTTTGATCGCCGAAGGCTACAACGCCACCACCACCCAGGCGATCGCGGCCCAAGCAGAAGTCCCGATCGGGTCGCTCTATCAGTTTTTTCCCGACAAAAACGCCATCGTCGGAGCCTTGGCAGAGCGCTATAACGATCAGATGTATGCGTTATTTCTCCAACTCCATGCCTCAGAGGCTAAAAATTTATCCCTCAAGGATTATGTTGATCGGATTGTTGATTCTTTCGATCAATTTCTGAAAACCCACCCGGGCTATTTAGCGATTCTCATGCCCTTGCAAGGACTGCCAGAGCTGGCCGAAATTGATGCAGAAAATGACGATCGCCTGATCCAGGGCTACATTGACTATTTTCAAGATCGCTATCCCGGTCAAACGGCAGAAACCTATGAGGCGATCGCCTTTGTGATCGTCAAGGGAATTGGCACATTGCTATGGTTTACTTTCGGGCAGACGGACTTGGCGCAAACCCGCTTAGTTCAGGAAACGAAGAAATTAATGTTGAGTTATTTATTGAATTATTTTGAAGACAATCATTTTGAAGACTCCGAGATCCTTGAAAGCTGATCGATCGGTTCAGAGGTTCACTCAGCGTCAGCAGGAGGCGATCGCCTGATTTGATGATTACCGAGCGCGGTTGTGCACCTCCAGTGCAATTTGCACCCGCTGCTCAGCAATTCCCAAACAGCAGGCGCAAAACAGGGTCTTGAGCCAATTACCGGGGTTAGCCGATTGCCGGGATTGATTGAAGTCTTTTAAAAGGCGGCACCCAGATTCGAACTGGGGGTAAAGGATTTGCAGTCCTCTGCCTTACCACTTGGCCATGCCGCCTTGCGCCGTTCTGTTCGGCAGATGTCATTCTGCCATCAGTTTTGCATTTGGGCAACCCCCCAGGCTCAAAATTCTGAACCAGCGAGGGAAACGGCGCGATCGCCCACCGCAGCCGATCGCCTCAGCCTAGGCCAGGCAATCTTCCAACTGCGACAGCAACGTAGCCTGATCCAAGTTTTGCCCAATCAGCACGAGCTGGTTTTTGGGTTGCCCCTTCCAAAGATCATCTTCCAGGGTGAAGCGCTTACCAGACAGGTGAAAAATGTGGCGATTTTCGCTTTCTTGGAACCACAAAATTCCCTTAGCCCGAAAGACTGCTTCCGGCATTTGATCATCCAAAAAGCTCTGGAACTTGCGGATCACAAAGGGGCGATCGCTCTCAAAGGAAACGGACACAAATCCATCATTTTCTAGGTGGTGGGAGTGATGATGGTGGTCATGGTCATGGCCGTGGTGATGATGGTCATGATCGTGGTCGTGGACACAATGGCCATGGTCATGATCGCAAGCATCATGGTTGTGATGATCATGCGCTTGTTCATGGTCATGATCGCAAGCGTCATGGTTGTGATGATCATGCGCTTGTTCATGGTCATGATCATGGGCATCAGCACTTTCTTCCGGGTGATAGTACTGATCCGATTCAAACAGGCCAACACTCAAAACCAGAGGCAACGGCACTTCCGAGTTTTGGGTGCGCAAAATGCGAGCGCCTTGCTTAATTTCCCGAACCCGTTCTTCAAGCGCTTCCACCTTTTCGGGCGCAACGAGATCGGTTTTGTTCAGCAAAATAATGTCGCCATAGGCAATTTGGCTATAGGCAGCTTCACTGTTGAACAAATCGAGGCTGAAGTTTTCGCAATCGACCAAGGTGATGATCGAATCGAGCCGCGTCATATCCCGCAGTTCAGTGCCCAGGAAGGTCAACGCCACGGGCAAAGGATCCGCCAAGCCCGTGGTTTCCACCACCAGATAGTCAATCCGTTCTTCTCGTTCCAAAACGCGATAGACCGCATCCACCAAGTCATTATTGATGTTGCAGCAAATGCAACCGTTGGCGAGTTCAATCACGCTGTCATCGTCTGAGACTTCAACGATCAGCTCTTGATCAATGCCAATTTCACCAAACTCATTGACCAAAACAGCCGTCTTCAGACCCTGTTGATTGCTCAGAATATGATTAAGCAGGGTGGTTTTGCCGCTGCCTAAAAAGCCTGTGATGATGGTGACTGGCAAGCCCAATTTAGGGGCGGCCATGACTGGGCTGGGGGCGGTTAGATCTTGACTGGTGGCCATGGGACAGGGATTGATGAAAGGAAATGAAGTAGGGCGTGGATGGGCCGTTAGCGGGTGGACGCTAGGTCAGTAGGCGCTGGGGGATGCTTCTGGCTATTGTCAATGGGATGAGAATCATTCTCAAAGATAGCTGAGATTTGTGGGATTGCTCAATCCCCGATCGCCCGTAGGCCAAAGTAGGTAATTACCAATTCTTCGGGGCCCGTGTTGGCAATTTCATGCACCTCATGGGGGGCGATCGCCAGGCAAACACCCGGAACCAGATCAAAGCGCTGCCCATCAACGATCATTGTCCCCTGGCCGGCTTCAATGAAGAAGACTTCGTGCATATCCGAGTGGGCATGGCCGGGCGCGACCTGGCCGGGCGCAAAGCAGGCTCGGGAAAAGTTGGTGAGGTGGGGAAGGTCGCCTTGTCGCAAGAGCACTTGCTTGGCGATCGCGGGGTTGTGGGAAACCCGCTCGATCGGGACTTCCGAGAGCGCAACTCGTTTCAAAACCAATCCTCTCCTCGATTTTCGGGGGGTGCTGGCGGCTCCGTGGCCACCAAATCAGACGGGGGGCGTTCATCGCTCCAAGCCCACCACACGCAGCCGCAATGACACCCATAGAACTCCTGCCACTTGCGGCGGTAGGTTTCCGTGAGCACGGGCGATCGCCGATTAATCCACACGCGCTCCGCTTCTAAAACCGATGCGCCACAGGTGGGGCAACAGAACTCCAGGGCGTGAACGGCGGAGTCTGTCCAATCGGGTGCTTCCGGTGCAAAGGCATCCATAGGTTTCTCAGAGGTGGGCTGACCAGGATTCCGCCAAGGGGTATCGGAGGGCGATCGAGTGGCAATGGCTGTTATTTAACCCCTCCTTGCATTTTAATTTGGGGGAGCGCTCCTGAACTCGATCGCTCAAAATAGCGCCGCCCAAAATAGGCTAAGCAGCAGCGGCGTGGGGCTAATTCATTTCCTTGTCCTGCTCATGAGTTATCTCAATCTCGTTTCCTTTTTGGGCATCTTTGGGCTTTGCGGTGTGGCTTGGCTCTTTTCGGAAAATCGGAAACTCATTCCTTGGGCCACGTTAATTTGGGGGCTGAGCCTGCAGCTTGTGTTGGGGTTTCTGGTGTTCAGGCTGCCCATCACGCGCGATATTTTTGATGTTTTAAATAGTGCTCTCAATGGGATTTTTGCCGCTGCCGAATCGGGGGCAAAATTCATTTTTGGTTCCCAGTTTGTTTCTAAAGATTTTGGCGAAAACCCACCTTTGGGCTATATCTTTGCCGTTCGCGCTTTGCCCACGGTGGTCTTTTTTTCAGGACTGATGGCCCTGCTCTACAGCTTGGGGGTCATGCAAGCGGTTGTGAATGGTTTTTCGCGGTTGTTTTATCGAACCACCCGACTGAGCGGAGCGGAAGCACTAAGCGGCGTGGTGAATGTGGTGACGGGGGTTGAAGCGTTGATTGTGGTGCGGCCGTTTTTGTCGCGAATGACGCGCAGCGAGCTATGCGCTATTTTGGCTTGCTGTTTTGGAACGGCTTCCTCTTCCACGTTGGCGATCTATGTGGACTTTTTGCAGCCGGTTTTTTCAAACATTTTAGGTCATTTAATTTCGGCAGCCATTATTGGTATTCCGGCTTGTTTTGTACTTTCCAAAATTTTGGTTCCGGAAACCCAAGTGCCCCTGACGCGCGATCGCCTGTCGGGGGTAATGATGGCAAATTTATCGCAAAATCCTCTGAATCCAGCCAGTCCAAGCACACCAGAACACTATCCCCTGAATCCTTTTAATGCGGCTGAAAGTTCCTTGGGCGATCGAACCTTGGCCGATCGAACCTTGGGCAATCGAGACATGGCCGGCGGGGCGATCGAGCCGGATAGTAGTCCCTGGGCGATCGCCATGGCGGGGGCCCTGGAAGGGTTACGCATTTGTGGCTGGATTGTGGCGGCCCTGGTGTTGATTGTGGGGTTGGTGTCGCTGGTCGATCGCTTCTTTGTTGCGTTAGGGCTGGTTCCCGGGCCGATCGGGGAATTATTTCGAGTGGTTACCCTGGCCAACTTGGAGGGAATTTGTTTCTTTCCGCTCACACTGCTGACGGGGGTGGCTTGGGATGATGCCTGGGAGTCGGCGGTGGTTATCGGTCGGCGGCTCTTGGAAACCGCCATTCCGCCCTATCAAACCCTGGCGGAACTGCGCCGAGACGACGCAATCAGCGATCGCACCCTGTTGATTGTGAGTTATGCGCTCTCCAGCTTTGCCCACCTGCCAGCCTTGGGCATTTTTGTAGGGGGTCTGAGCGCCCTGATTCCCCAGCGGCGACGGGAGTTGCTGAATTTGGGTTGGCGGGCCCTGTTTGTGGGCACGCTAGCTTCCCTGATGATTGCCTGTGTGGCGGGTTTTTATGACGATGGCAGCCCCCATATTTTGGGCACGCCCATGCCGCCCACCAAGCTTGCGCCGGCCACGCCAACCTTGGTGAAACCCAGCCCCCCAACCGCAACTCCGGCCCCCGCACCGCGCTAGGGTGGATCGTCAAATTTTTTAAATTTGGGATGCATTTTTGGGATGCATGATCGAATTCGGCAAACTGGTGCTATCCGTGATTGGGACGAGAGTGGCACAGACTTGGCTACAACAGACTTGGCTACAACAGACTTAGCTACAACAGACTTAGCCACAACAGATCCAGACTGCCCCTTTTTCGACTACGGTATTGAGTTTGATGGGATAGGTGGGTTGTGGGGCGATCGATGCCGAATCCTGAGCCAGAAATATTGCGCTTACTGGATCTGTTGCCGGCTTCGGCACGGATGACAATCAAGATTGTGGGTCGTTCAGAGCAACCTCAAGTGTTGTCGAGTACCTTGCCGTTGCCCTGGCAGCGCGATCGACCAATCTATGTGAATTTTGAACTGTGGCGGCGAATTCCCCGGCCCCAGCGAGATTTGTTGATGTTGCGCCAATCCTGTTGGGTAATGGGGGTGCGCTGGGTTGAACCCAACTGGTATCAAGGGGCAACCTTGGTGGGCTTGGCCAGCGCCGCTTGGCAAATTAGCCAAGGGGACGCATTGGGGGCAGTGGCTTCCGGTGGGCTGGCGGGCTTGGCCGGCTGGCAAATTTGGCGCAACAACCAGCGAACCGAGCGGGAATTGGAAGTGGATCTCGATGCGATCGCGGTGGCGGTGCGTCGGGGCTACGAAGAACCGGAAGCGGCTCGGTTGTTGCTTGAAGGCATCGAAGCAGTGGCCCAATTGGAGCGGCGACCGGGCATGGAATTTTTGGAATTGCTTCGTTGTCAACGCTTACGCGCGATCGCCGGTTTATCTCCCCTCCGGCATGAGTCATGATCCCTAGGCGATTGGTGCGACGGGTTGCCCTGGTGACAGTGATGCTGGCGGTGGGCCTCGGTGGGGGCCTGGGGGCCTGTGGTCGATCGAACCCGGGAGTTTCAGTTCCAGACAGGGCCCCCGGGCCAACGGCGGAGCTGACGGCCACGGAGACCGCCCGCCCCACCCCAACGGGCACGGCAGGGTATCAGTACCAAGCGCCCAATCGCAGTTTTCAAATTTGGTTTCCGGCCATACCCGACAGCTCAACGGATCCCTGGGTTTCCGCTCATTACGACGGCGGCACGCGGTTCTATTACGCCAGGGGTGATCAGGCGGGGCCGGCCATTGATTCCGCCAATTCCGGTTCATTGCCACATTACCTTCAGCATGTGGCCACGGGGGTGGCATTGCAGTTTGGGGCCGAACGGGTTCAACGATCGGAATGGGTGCGATCGAGCCAATGGCCAACTCTCAAATTTTCCTTTCAAAACAAGCGCGGCATTCAATACGAAGCCCGCGCCATTTTTCGCCCCGCCTATAGCCAATTATTTGTGCTGGTTTTTGGTACCACGGCGGCGGAGTCATCGATGGGTTGGCCGGAATCTCGGGCCTTTTTCCAATCCTTCCGCCCGATCGATCCCGTCCCTTCTGAACCGGCTAATTTGCCCGATCGCCCTGATCCTACCCCGGTGGATTAACCCCAAGGATTGAGTTCCCGTGAGTTAATCCCCCGGAATTGATCTCAAATCAAGCGATCCCAGATCAAACGACCCTAAATCAAGCAATCCCAAATCAAGCAATCCCAAATCAAGCAATCTAGGCAACCGGTTCCCGTTGGGCAATGACAGCATAGAACGGATCACCACCGCCTAGCCCCAACATTCTCAGGAAGGCGGGCCCGCTCGATCGCTCGATTATGTATTTCGGTTTGCCAAAGCCGGGCACATGGTTGAAATATTCACAAACCAGGGCCACTCGATCGGTTTCGGAGCGATCGCGCCAGGCTGCGATCGCCTTTTGATAAAACATCCGATTGGAAAAACTGACAATGGCAATGCCGCCGGGTTTCAGAATGCGATGAATTTCACTGAAAATTGCTTCCGGATATTGCAAATATTGCACGGAAACCGTATTCAAAACCGCATCAAAATAGGCATCTTCAAAGGGAAGTTTCAAATCTACATTTAAGTTCTGCACAATGGAGCGATCGAGCCGGGGATTTTTGGCCAATTCCGCCGCATTCATCCCATGGCCCACCACCTCCGCAAACGTTAAATTTTCCGGTAAATGGGAAACCCAACTGCTCATCAAATCCAGAATCTTGGTGTTGGGTTGCAGTTGTTGGCCATAGAGCTGAGTCAGCCGATCAATAAACCCCTCATCCACATGGGTTACCAACCGTGGGTCTTGGTAAAAAAAGTTGTCGTTGCTGTCATCGAGTTTGGTGCGATCGTCGGGACGGAGCAGCATCATGATCGGGCAGAAAAGCGATAGAAATGGGCAATCAATACTAGGGTACAGAAAATTGCTGGTTGAGCCGGGGAATCACCGCGCTAGGATGAATCGGACGGCGGCGAGTTGAAAGCTATGGCACTTTCGCGACGAGACTTTTTGGGGCGATCGGGAGCGGCGCTGGCCGGATGGGGGCTGGCAGAGGCGATCGCAGCCCAACGGGTGGCGCAAGTGTTGGCGGAACCAACCGGCCGGCGCAAGGCCCTGTTAATTGGCATTAATCAATACGAACCGGCGGCGATCGCCCCCAACGCGGCCTCGGTGGCCTTGGAAGGTTGCCTGAATGATGTGGCCCTCTGGCAAGAACTCCTAACTTCGCGGTTGGGCTTTCAGGCGGCAGATGTGGTGACCTTGACCGATCGGGCGGCGGGGCGGGCCCAATGGCAAGCGGCATTGGAGGACTGCGCGGCGGGACTCCGGGCCGGTGATGCGGTGGTGTGGCAATTCAGCGGCTATGGGGGCATTTTGGCCGATGGAACGGGCCTGTTGGTTCCGGTGGATGGCCATTTGGCCGCCGGAACCCGTGAGGCGGCGACCCCTTCAGAGCCGATCGCCCCCCTGCGCGATTGGAGCGAAGTCACGATTCAAGACTGGCTGCGATCGCTGCCCACGGAACGGGTGCTGGGCGTTGTGGATGCGGGATTTGCCCCTGCTCCGGCCCAAGCTTGGGTTCGCCATCGATCGCGCCCGATGCTCACCCCTGGTGTTCTGGATCCGGAAGAACTGGCTTGGCAGCAACAGTTACGCCGCGCCCGATCGGGGCGATCGACCGCCGCCAGCGGGTGGTGGTTGCGGGCCAGCCAGTCCGATCGCCCCGTGCTGGAATTGCCCCAATCGGGATTTGTGGCCGGGGCCTTCACCTGGGCTTTGGTGCAACAACTTTGGAACAGCCTCCCCGCCAGCACCCTGTGGTTTGACCTGGCTCGCACCGCCGCCCAGGTTACGGATCAAGGGGGCCAGCAACAGCCGATCGCCCAACGGCTGGGGGCCGCTGCGATTCGGGAGAATATTGGGGAAAAAATTGGGGGAAATATTGGGGAAAACTTGGGGCAATGGTTGGCCACGGCAGCGGGGCCCAGCGCGGGCACAGTCTTGGCCACGGATTCGGTGAATCGCACGGTGACGGTGAGCTTGGCCGGTTTGGCCCCTGCGGTGTTGGCAGGCGCAACCCAGGGTCTCATTCTGGAACCCGCAGCCACGAATTCAGCGGATGACACAGCCTGGATTGGGGGACTGCGCATCACCAGCCGCAATGGTTGGCGGGCGATCGGGCAACCCGTGACCGAAGACAGCCGCGATCGCCCGGTTGAGGCCTTCGCCTGGCAATCGGGGCAACTCTTGCGGGAACGGTGGCGCATTTTGTCCCGCAACTTGGGGCTACAGGTGGCTCTCGATCCAAACTTTGAGCGCATTGAGCGGATTGATGCCACCAGCGCCTTTGATGCCTTGTCCCATGTGACGGTGGTGAATCCCGAAAACCGGGCGATCGATGCTTGGTTTGCCCGGGCGGCCCGCCCCACTGCCAATCCTGACCCCAACGGAGACGAAACCAAAACCGCCTATGGCCTCTGGCGACCGGGCCAAACCCTCTGGCCCAATACGGTGGGTGAAGGTGGCGAAGCGCTCAAGACCGCCGTGCAGCGCTTAGGGCCACAATTACATAGTTTGTTGGCGCGGAAACTTTGGCGGGCCACGCTGAATCAGGGAGCCGGTTGGCCCGTGCGCATCACCCTGGCGGCTTTGGAAACGCCCGATCGCCCCCTTCTGCAATGGAGCACTTTGCCCAACGCTGGCGGTGCGATCGGCCCCAACGGTTCGATCGCCCCGGCCACCTTCACCAGCGGCAGCCGGCCCCAACTCACCCTGGAAAATGCCGGAACCGTTCCCCTGTGGGCCTTAGTGTTGCAACTGGATTCCCTGGGACGAGCCACCCTGGTGCAAGACCTGGGGCAGGATACGGAGCCGGGCCAAACCCTGTTGGCCCCCAACAGTCGCCAAACCCTCAGTTGGCCCGCTGCCCCCAGTCGGGGCTTGGGGTCGCTGTTGGTGTGGCTCAGTCGAGATCCCCTGGAGCGGGTGCAGGCCAGCTTGCCCAGTCGGCAAACCGGTGAGGGCGATCGCCTGTGGCCCCTGGCGCAACCGCTGGCCCTGGCCCGCCAACTGTTGGAAGATCTCCAGCAAATCAGCGTGAATCATGCTGCGCCCCCCAGTCGATCGCCCAGCCCCGATAGCTATACCCTCGACTGTCGGCAATGGATGGCCTGGGAATTGCCCTTTCGGTTAATTTAGAAACTCCACCAGGATTCGATCGCCCCGATTCAGATTCAACCGCTGGGCCGCATTCCCCCCCGCACAGGCCACCTCCACCCAATCGTGGCTACCCACCAGCGCCACAAAGTCATGGAGCGATCGGCTGCTGTAGGTGAGTTGCGAGGGAATCAGTTGCTCGCCAATGCGCACGCGCCAGGAGCGATCGCTCACCCGTTGGGCCGGAATGGTGGAAATCAGA
The DNA here is from genome assembly GCF_014698135.1 of Limnothrix sp. FACHB-881. Taxonomy (NCBI): domain Bacteria; kingdom Bacillati; phylum Cyanobacteriota; class Cyanophyceae; order Pseudanabaenales; family Pseudanabaenaceae; genus Limnothrix; species Limnothrix sp. FACHB-881. The sequence goes on along the minus strand of NZ_JACJSN010000015.1, from coordinate 105,546 downwards.
TTGCCAAAGTGATCCACATGCTGCACCACTCCTTCCAAGCTGGCCGGATTGGCCCCGGCCGCCGGATGGGACACCAAACCCGGCAACGGCAAATTCACTAAACTGGCCGGGTCGATCGGGTTACCCAAATCCGCCAACGGAACCCCATTAGCCAAGTGGGCCGCCACGGCCGCAAAAATATCGCGGCCGTGGAATGTGTGGCTCGGGTTCGGCAATCGCCAAAAGTTGCGCTGGGTCAGCACCACGGCCGACTCCGCCGGGAATTGCGCCAACAGGCCACTCCAAAGGCCGTTGTCTGGGCCCACCAACCAGCCCCGATCAAAGGCGATCGCGATCGGCCGCCGTTCGCCCCCCACTCCCGGATCCACCACCGCCAAGAACACCGTCCCCAACGGAAACGCCGCCGCCGAATTGGCCAACACAAACCGCGCCGCCCACAAATCCTGAGGGGGAATTTGGTGAGTCAGATCAATGGTGGGAATGGCGGGATTGACCTGGGCGATTACCCCCTTCAGCACCCCCGCATAGCCATCGGCCGTGCCAAAGTCCGTCAACAGGGCGATCGGCCGAGGCGGCGCTAACCAAGCGGTGAGGGGAGCTGTTGAGGAAAAATCCATGGGTTACCGAAAGATGGGGGCCTTGAACATCATTTGAACATCAGTTACTTGAATCGATTCTGAAAAAAGATAAATTTTCTGTAATAGCTGATACTTTCTGAATCAAAATTACGCTATCTTAGCAATGGAAGGCCCTCTAAGGAGTGGCTAGTGTCGCCAGCCGAAGCTAATGATTGGCTTCTGCAAGCTGAATCATCGCAGCATTCGCGCCTTCTGTCGTCTGGTTGGTCACTTCAACGATCGTCCCAGGCACTCTCAACCCCTATCCACCTTTCGTCGATCGTTTCCTAGCCATGTTTGGAATCCGCCGCAATCGCCCCAACCCCGCCCAAGTTGCGCAAGTTCACCGCGAAAATCTGCGCAAGCTGCTGGAACACCGCATTGAAGTGGCTCGCGCCAAGGGTGACAACGATTTGGTTCGTAGCCTCGAAGCCGAAGCTGAGTACCTGAAATAACTGTCAATCCGTCAATTAAGAGCTGATTCAATTTGTTCAGAATCGCTTGCCGATCGGCGCTTGGGTTCTGCGTTGTCGCAAGTTCCCGCCCGTCTGATCTTCCAAGGAAAAGTCATCACATCAAAGCTGCCTGGGTCGCAAAACCTGGGCAGCTTTGTATTGGGGCTGCTTTCAGCAGTTCTTCCCGCAGCCCAAAGATCCGCGATCGGATGCGTCCCAAGCGGGTTTCGATCGATCAGTTTTGATCGAGATTGCGATCTGCCTTGGGTCTGCTACGAACCGACGACCCAGGCGGCTGTGGAGATGGTTGCTTTAGGCGGATTCCGTCAGTGCCCCATAGAACTCGGGCCGGCGATCGCGGAAAAAACCAAAACTGGCGCGATCGAGCGCCGTCTGAGTCAAATCCAACTGAGCCATCAGGATTTCGGGTTGATCGATCGCCCCTTGGGTCAGCAGCTCGCCTCGGTGATCGCAAATGAAACTCGTGCCGTAGAACTTTTGCCCCTCTTCATTGCCGATCCGGTTAGCCGCCACCACGGGCACGACATTACAAACCGCATGGCCCAGCATCGCCCGCATCCACAGGGGCCGCGTATCCAGGTTTGGCTCCTGGGGTTCCGAGCCGATCGCCGTGGGATAGAGCAGCACTTCCGCCCCCATCAACACCATCGATCGGGCACATTCGGGAAACCATTGATCCCAACAAATGCCGACACCGAGGCAACCAAACCGGGTGTGCCAAACCTTAAAGCCCGTGTTGCCCGCCCGGAAATAGAACTTTTCTTCGTAGCCGGGGCCGTCGGGAATGTGGCTTTTGCGGTAGAGACCGAGGATCGAGCCGTCCGCGTCGATCGTCACCAAGCTGTTGTAGTAGTGCTGGCCGTCGCGCTCAAAAATTGAGGTGGGAATGACTGTGCCCGTTTCCCGCGCCACCTGCTGCATGGCCACCACCGCCGGATGTTCCGTGGCGGGGTAAGCCGAGGCGAAAAACTCCGCCCGTTCTTCTTTGCAAAAATAGGGCCCTTGAAATAATTCCGGCGGCAAAATTACTTGCGCCCCTTGGCTAGCTGCTTGGCGAGCGGCGGCCACAACGCGATCGATATTGTCCTGTAAATTCCAGGTTTCAAAGGCATCTTGCAGGGCAGCAACGGTAACAGTGCGATGGTTTGTCATGGGTTGAAAAGGATGGTTGTTGGTGATGGAAATAGACTCTAAATCTAAACTTGCTATCTGAGTTTGTAGAGAATATAGGCTTCAGATAAAACGCGATCGCGAAAATATCGGCTGAGTTCTGCCGGTGTTCGCAAATCAACGACTTTTCCAAAGAGCTGAGTCAGTTCGTCCTGCATCGTCACAATTTGGAACCCTGGTGTTTTACCCGGTAAAAACTGCACCAAAATATCCACATCGCTATCATCTCGGAAGTCTTCGCGCAGAACAGAACCAAAGAGCGCCAACACTTGAATGTGGTGACGTTGGCAAAAGTCCTGAATAGCCGGTTCAGGAATTTCAATTGGGAGAGCTTTAGGAGCAACCTGATGGGTAATTGGACGATCGAGCATAGAACGATTCCAAATCGCGATCGCTAGCGGGGTTGCTGTTGGGAAATGCAGTGGAACGAGCCACCCCCTTGCAGGATATTTTTGGCGGGCAAACCGATTACTTCCCGATCGCCCCAAATATCTCGCAAATCCTGGGCGATCGCCTGCAAGGCCACCACTGCTGCCCCATCAAAGGGCGAACCGTATTGGGGCACAATCACCCGCGTATTGCTGATATAGAAATTGACATAGCTGGCGGCCATCAGCTCGCCCTCCTCGTCTTCCACGCGACCCGGTGATGGGATGGTCAACACCTTGATCGCCCGGCCCTTGGCATCCCGTACCGCCTTCAACGTGGCGATCGCCTCTAGGAGCGCCTCCCGGTTGGGATCATCGGGGCCGCTGGGTTCCATGCACACCACCGTTCCCGGAGCCACAAACCGCGCCAAATTGTCCACATGGCCATCGGTGTGGTCGTTTTGCAGCCCATCGCCCAGCCAAATGATTTGCTCAATGCCCAAGTTGGATTGCAGCTTGGCTTCGATGTCCGCTTGCGACAAATCGGGATTGCGGTTGGGGTTCAGCAAGCATTGGCGGGTAGTTAGCAGCGTGCCTTCGCCGTCGTGGTCGATCGCCCCGCCTTCAAGGGTCCAGGGATGCGGCAAAAAGTCCACCCCCGATTGCAGGGCGATCCGTTCCGCCACCGAGTCGTCATAGTCGAGCAGATATTTGCCGCCCCAACCATTGAACCGAAACCCGATCGCCACCGGCTCCCCTAAGCTGTCGCGCAAAAACAGCGGCCCCGTGTCCCGCAACCAAATGTCCCCAAAGGGTTCGTCGTAAATTGTGGCTCCCAAGGGTTCCAGGGCGGCTTGGGCTTCCGCCACCTGGGCCGAACCGCAGGCGAGCACGTGCAGCGCTTCCCCACGCGGCTGGCCGGTGGCGGGGTCGCAATCGGCGATCGCCCGCGCCAGACCCAACACCTCCGATTGCACATCGCGATAGGCATCGAGCCACAAATCGGGATGGCTGGGCCAAGCCAACCAAACCGCCGCATGTTCGTGCCATTCAGGAGGGAAATACATGGGACGTGATGAGAATTGCAGGACTGGAGATGATCAAACGATTGGAAATGGCGGTTTGAAATGGCGATCAAGCACATTTCGTAGGGGCGCACCGCCGTGCGCCCATCTGTGGCGTACTTTGGCCTAACCGCGCTACTACCGGGCTGATGGGGTCAATGCTGCGTTCACCCTAGCCGATCGAGGTGAACAGCCGGTTAAGCCGCCGTCTTCAACCTCAATCAATGCCCAATGGATCGAACGAAACTTAGCCAAAAATCAAGCGCGATCGCCCCGAGGCCACCGCGCTGATTGAAAACAACGATTCAACGGGGATTGATCGACAGCTTTGCAGCCCGATCGCCCCCCGTTGCTCACTAGTTGCTGCCCGTGAACACCAAATCGGGAAATTTGTCTTGGGCTTCGGCCAGAGGACGCTTGCGGCCTTCTTCTTGCCAGTAGTTGATAATTTCCGTGGCGCGGTTCAACAATTCCACCCGATCGGACTCCGAAATCCAATGCTTGGATTCCAGCTCCGACTTCAGTTGTTCCCACGCATCGTTCCGCGGCCAGAAGAAATAGGCCGTCAGCGGGCTGGTTCCTTTGCCCACAACTTGATCCACCGCCAAAGCGACGTTTTCTTCAAGCCAGAGAACCTTTAAAATAAACTTCGACAAGCTGATGCCTCCAAGATCGACTGCTACGGGTATTTGGCAAGGGTTCGGCCAGTCGGGATCTTCAGACGAAATTTACGCGACTCCAGCGGGTCTTCAACTCGTCCAGGGCGATCGCAACTGACGACAGCACAGCAGTCTATCGTACCGCAAGGGGGCGGTTGACGATCGCCTTTCCGCAATTAGCAGCGATCGGATCATCGCCACAGGCCCCCAGATCGCCACGAGATCGCCATAATGTCGCCGCGATGTCGCCATGATATGGTTGCGGCTGTTGAAACAGGATTGCAGATTATTCTGTTGATTGACCCTTTCCATGACTTCCAATTCTCTCCAGGCGATCGCGGTTTTTGACATTGATGGCGTAATTCGGGATGTGGGCCAGTCCTACCGCCGTGCCTTGGCGGACACGGTGGAAGCCTTCACCGATGGCCAATTTCGCCCAACGATGGCGGACATTGACGCGATTAAAGCCGAAGGATCTTGGAATAACGATTGGTTAGCCTCTCAGGAATTTGTCTATCGATTTTGGGAAAGTCAGGGGCGATCGCGCGCAGAATTGGCCCTGAACTATGACGAATTGGTCTTGTTTTTCCAAAAGCGATATCGCGGCCCCAATCCCGAAGATCCCAGCAGTTGGACGGGCTACATTTGCGATGAACCACTGCTGGTCGATCGCGCCTATTTTGAACAGCTCACCGCGTCCCAAATGGGCTGGGGATTTTTTAGCGGCGCTACACCGGCCTCAGCCAATTTTGTTTTAACTCAGCGGGTGGGGCTAATCGATCCGGTGTTGGTGGCCATGAATGATGCGCCGGAAAAACCCGACCCCACGGGCTTGCAAATGGTGGTCGATCACCTGGAACCGGCCGGGTTGCAACTGCCGGTGATTTATGCGGGCGACACGGCGGCGGACATGCAAACGGTGCTGAATGCGCGCAAAATCGCCCCCGATCGCCGTTGGATTGCGGTGGGCATTTTGCCGCCCCATGCCCTGGTTGATTCGGCCACGCGCGATCGCTACACTGCCACCTTGAGGGCCAATGGCGCAGATGTTGTGTTGTCGTCGGTAACGGAATTAGCGGGCGATCGAATTCGAGATTGGCATTAACTGCGGCGGCTTCGATCTTGAACGAGGCCTTGAACTCAGCATTTGGCCCGACAATAGGGAGCAGTTCGATCGCACATTTCCCATGGCTTTGCCCCTATGGCTTTGATTGATCCGGCTCCGTTGTTGGCCTTTTCGGAAGCAGCAAAAGTTTTTCGAGGTGATGAAAAAGGCGAGGCCCAAACCTTTTTGAATCGCTTTTTTGCGGCCTTTGGCTATGCGGACGCGATCGCAGCGGGGGCGGTGTTTGAAACGCGGGTGGCCAAGGGCAGCGCCAGCGGCCACACGGGCTTTGCGGATTTGGTGTGGCGATCGAGCGACAAGCCGCCCCGGCCGGGGGTGCTGTTTGAAATGAAAAAGCGCGGCGAATCCCTGGAGAAGCATCGCCGCCAAGCCTTCACCTATTGGGAGCGCCTGGTTCCAAACCGGCCGCGCTACGTGGTGTTGTGCAATTTCGATTGGTTTTGGATTTACGATTTCGATACGCAAATTGATGAGCCGGTCGATCGGATTGCTTTGGCAGATCTCAGCCAGCGATCGAGTGCATTTGCGTTCATGAAGCCGGGTGAAACAAAGCCGGTTTTTAACAACAATCAACAGGAAATTACCCAAGAAGCTGCCATGCGGATGGGGCAGCTTTATCGAGACTTGGAGAAGCGACTTTACACCAAATCCGGAAGTTTTAAACCGATTGATATTCAGCGGTTTGTGTTGCAGTGCGTTTTGGCAATGTTCGCGGAAGATCGGGGGCTGTTGCCGTCGGATTTGTTTACGCGCTGCGTTTTGGACTGTTTAGAAGGTGAGAGTTCTTATCAGATTCTCGGTGCGCTATTTGATGAAATGAATCGGAATCATATAGCTCCTGCGGGTCGGTTTCAGGGGGTGGGCTATTTCAACGGTGGTTTGTTTGCCAAGGTGTTGCCGATCGAGCTGAACTCGAAGGAGCTAGAAATTCTGAAGGTTGCGGCCCAAGAGGATTGGAGCCAGATTCGACCGGCAATTTTTGGCAGCATTTTTGAGGGCACGGCGAATGGTGATGAGCGGCGGGCCCATGGAATGCATTTCACGTCAGAAATTGACATTATGAAAATCGTGCGGCCGACGATTTCGCACTATTGGGAAGCGAAGATTGAGGCGGCCAAAACGGTGAACGATTTTGAGAAATTGCACCAGGAATTAATCGAGTATCGGGTGCTTGATCCGGCTTGTGGGTCGGGAAATTTTCTCTATGTGGCCTATCAGGAAATGAAGGATCTGGAGAAGGTAATTCTCGATCGCATCTGTGATCTCAAGCAGTCGGTGCAAATACCGCTGAGGTCGGTGAGTCCGCTGCAATTTTTTGGGATTGATATTAATTCGTTTGCGGTGCAGTTGGCGCAGGTGACGATGACGATCGCCCGAAAAGTAGCAATCGATCGGCTCCAAATCAAGGAAGAAGCCCTGCCTTTGGACACATTGGATCAAAATATTGTGCGCCAAGATGCGCTGTTTAATTCCTGGCCCCAAGCGGATGCCATCATTGGCAACCCACCCTTTTTGGGTGGAAATCGAATTCGTAAGGAACTCGGAGATAAGTATATTGAAAAGGTTTTCTCTAGATTTCCAGAGGTAAAAAATCAAGTCGATTTTTGTACCTACTGGTTTCGGCTAGCTCACGAGAGTTCTATAGCATCTACTAGGGTAGGTCTAGTTGCAACTAACACCATTAGACAGGGAAACACTAGAAAAGCAGGTTTAGACTACATTACAAAGAACGGAGGAAGGATTTATAGTGCCGTTTCTTCACAGCCTTGGTCTGGCGAGGCTGTTGTTCAAGTCAGCATTGTTAACTGGAGTTATGATGATCAAAAGCTTTTAATTTTGGATGATCAGATAGTTTCGCAAATTACGCCATCTCTCTCGGAATCATTGGATGTTTCGTCAGCGGAAAAACTATTAAGCAATAGAGGATTTTGCTTTGAGGGTGTAAAGCCAACTGGCAAGGGCTTTATTGTTGATGAAGAAACAGTTAAAACTTGGGTGATTTCAGATAAAAAGAATCAATCCATTATTAAGCCTTTTTCTACTGGAACTAATTTAACCAAGGTTCCTGGATGCAAGCCAAGCCGATGGATCATTGATTTTGAAAATCGATCTTATGATGAAGCTAGTCAATACAGCTTGCCATTTAAGCATTTAGAGAACACAGTTCGTCCAATTCGCCAAAATAGTCGAGAATTAGTTCTTCGAGAACAGTGGTGGCGATTTAAGAGAACTAACGAAGCCATGAGGACGGCTCTAGCTCATCTTCGGGACTTCTATTTAACAATTCCGCGACACTCCAAATGGGTGACGTTCATTCCTGCCCCACTGGAATGGTTACCAGGTGACGCATCTAATGTTGTTGCTTCGGATGATTTTTATGTATTGGGAATTTTGACTTCGGATATACACCGGCAGTGGGTCAAAGAACAAGCTTCAACGCTTAAAGGCGATACGCGCTATACGCCCAACACCTGTTTTGAAACCTTTCCATTTCCCCAAAAACCGAGCCAAAAAATCATCAACGACATTCGGCAAATCGCCCAGGATTTGCACGATTACCGCACCCAAATCATGGAACAACGCCAATGGGGTATCACCCAACTCTATAACGGCTATTTCCACGAACCCGCCAGCGGCCTCGCCAAACTCCACGCCAAACTTGATAAGGCGGTACTGAAAGCCTACGGATTCAAAGCCAGCGACGACATTTTGGAAAAACTGTTGGCGCTGAATTTGGAATTGGCAGAAAAAGAACAACAAGGTGAAGCGATCGTCGGGCCCTGGGCGCTCGATCGACCCCCAGGCGATCGGTCGAATTAACTAATCAAAGCCAAACCGTCTTTTAGCTTTGTTGGGCAATCCAATCGAGACAACATTGGCGGAAATGATCGCCCCGAACTTCAAAATTCGGGAACTGGTCAAAGCTGGCACAGGCAGGCGACAGCAAGACGATCGGGGCCTCGTGTGCTTTGGCCAACTCGGCGGCCCGGGGCACTGCCCGATCGAGCGTTTCCACAATTTCCGTGGCCCCATAGCCAGCCGCTTGCAGATTGGCTTGGAAGGTTTCGGCCGCACTGCCAATCAGCAAAACGGCGGCGGCTCGGGACTGAATGGCCGAAATCCAGGCGCGATCGTCCCCTTCTTTGGCCTCGCCGCCCGCAATCAGGATCGCCGGTTGGGCCACCGCCTTCAGCCCCACTTCGGCCGCGTCGTAATTGGTGGCTTTGCTGTCGTTGATGAAGTCGATGCCTTGCCAACTGCCCACCCGCTCCAGACGATGGGGCACGCCGGGAAAGTCGCGCACCGCCTGGGCAATGGTTTCCGGGGCAATGCCAGCGTAGTGGGCCGCAGCCACGGCCATCAGCAGGTTTTGTTGGTTGTGGCGGCCGGTCATGGCCAGGGCGCTCACGGGCACGATCGCTTGGCCAGCCACCACGGCCCAACCGTCTTCGACCCAAGCCCCCCGATCGGGGTTGGCGGGCAACTGGTCACGCCCGTCCACGCTCGCCCAAATGGCGTTGGGATAGGGGGCGATCGCCTGGGCCCGCAGGGCCGGATCGTCACCGTTCAAAATTTGCAGGGCCGCTCGATCGATCAGGCTGGCTTTGATGTTGAAGTAGTTATCTAGGCTGTAGTGGCGAGCCAGGTGGTCGGGGGTGAAGGTGGTCCAAATGCCAATTTTGGGGGCCAGGTTTTGGGAGGATTCAATTTGGTAGCTGCTGACTTCGGCAATCACCCAATCGATCGGGTCAGCTTCCGGCAGGGCCAAGCCACAGGCGGCGGCTCCAATGTTGCCGCAGGCGGGCGCTTTTAGGCCGGCCGCTTGAAAGATGGCGGCCGTGAGGGCGGTGGTGGTGGTTTTGCCGTTGGTGCCAGTGATGGCCACCCAAGGGGTCTGTTGCAGGTTGCGCCAAGCCAACTCCATTTCCCCGATCGTGTCGATGCCGAGCGCCCGGGCCCGGGCCACGCCGGGGCTATCCCAAGGCACGCCGGGACTGACCACCACTAAATCCGGTCGCGGCTCGATCGGGTCGGGGTTGAAGGTGTCGCCCAATCGGACTTGGATGCCCAACTGGGTGAGTGTGGCTTCGATCGGGGCCAGGCGATCGCCCGTTCCCCGATCGCTCACGGTCACCTGCCAGCCCTGGGCCGCCAACAGTTGCGCCGCCGCCACTCCAGATTTACCCAATCCCACAATCCAAGCCGTTTGCACGCTCAAGGCTCCCGTTTTGTTTCTGAACTTTTGCTTCTGAACTGCTGTTTTTGAATCAGACTCTCTTTAGCGCTGCCGTTCCCGTTCCAAGGCATCGATCGCGTCACCCAGGGCCGTGGTCAAATCCCGTCGGGTGCGATCGTGGGCTTCTCGTTCTGCCTGGAGCTGCCGTACCAGTTGTGCCAGTTGCTCGCGCAGTTGCCGACATTCAATTTGAGCCTCGGCCAGGGTGGCCGGAGTGCTGGCGGGCAGGGCGGCCCCGGCGCTGGCGGCCTCTCCCAGCGGTTCCCACCCGTCCAGCACTGCATCGGGATTGCCCCGCAGCCGATCGACTTCCCCTTGCAGCCGGGTCTGTTGTTGCTGAAACTGTTCCCGATCGGCTCGGCGTTGTTGGGCTTCCGTGGTGTAACGGGCTTGCCAAGCGTCGGCGGCCTGGTAGGCCGCATCCCGATCGCGTTTCAGGTCGGTCACCTGTTGTTTGAGGGCTTGAATTTCCCCAATCCATTGGGTGACCTGTTCGTGGGACAGGGGCCCTGCCCCATTCAGCCCTTGGTTGCTCATGGCCGATCTCCGAATGGTTGCCAACTGCTTGCGGACAATTGCTAATTTTTCAGCAACTAATTTTTTAGCAACTAATTTCTTAGCAACTAATTTTTCAGCAACTAATTTTTCAGCAACAGGTAGTAGAGCCGGCCGCGCGACCCGGTGACCCCGGCTCGATTCCCGGCGATCGGGCCCGTGCCCATGAAGTAGTCGGCTCGGCCGGGGCCAATCATGGCGCTGCCGGTGTCTTGATCCAACACAAACCGGCTGACGTTGCGATTCACCACGCGCCCGTCCGCGCTGGCATAGGGCAGCATTGTGTTGACCAAAGCCAAGGCTCCGGGGGGCATCAGGGAGCGATCGGTGGCGATCGAGCGATCGGGCGTAACGGGAACACCCAAGGTTCCTGTGGCCGGTGCGCCAAAGGTTTCCCGGAAGAAGATAAACCGCGTATTGCGGGGCAAGTAGTTATCCAATTCCTGGGGATTTTGGCGGAAATAGCGAATCATCACCGGCAGGGTCAACCCTTCAAAGGGCAGCTTGCCATCTTTGGCCAGCTCGCGGCCCACGCTGGTGTAGCCATAGCCGTTGTGGTTGGCATAGCCGACGGTGATCACGTTGCCATCGGGCAATTGCAGCCGGGCCGAGCCTTGGATATGCACCAAAAAGGCTTCTAGGCGATCGCTTAACCAAGCAATTTCCTGACCGCGCAGGGGGCTGTTGGTGCCTTGGCCATCTTTGCCTTCCAGGACTTCGCGGGTGGGCATGGGGGTGCGCCAACTGGCCAAGTCGGCCGGTTCCCGATAAATCGGATAGCGATAGGTGGCGGAGGGGGTGCGGCTGGCACGATAAATCGGTTCGTAATAGCCCGTGAAGAAAACATCACCGTTGCCATCCCGCCCGATCGATTGGTAGAGCATGAATTCCCGATCGACCAAGGTGGCCAACTCGCGGGCCGATCGCGCCTGGGTCACCAGTTGCCGAAACCGCCGCACACTCCGCAACACCCGATCGCGCGTAATGTCGGCAACGGGATAGTTTTGGTAAGCCGTGGCGGCCGCTGGCGATTGCAAATAGCGCAAGCTGTGGTCGATCGATTGCAACAGGTTACGGCGATCGCCCGATCGGCCGAACAGTTGCTCATCTAAGCCCAACAGACCCGCAATCGATCGCGCCTGTACCGGCCGCAGGGGAATCCGCTGTTCCGCTGGTGAGAGAGGGGTTTCTCCCTGGTGCAGAGGGGGCGGAGTGGGTCGAGTGGTGGCCTGAGCCAGGGCCGTGGAACCGCTGAAGGTGGAACCGCTCAAGGCCAGGGAACCCAGAAGAGAACTCAGACTAAAAACCGCCCCCCAGTAACCAAACTTGGGAGCGGCATGATTGCCAGAACGGCGATTGGTGGCCAGGTGATCGAACTTAGCCCTTAGCTCAGATTGATCAGATTGATCGGAGCGATGGCGGAAGCGATGGCACAAGGCATCTTTCAGGGAATCTTTCAGACTCATGGGGGTGGTTGGGGTGAAGCGGTGAGGAGCAATCGCGATCCCCGATCGGCATGGGGCGACAGCGATCGGCTCAGGGGCGATCGGATTGGGGATCGACGGACTATTGCTATCAGACTGGCGGGTGATCGCGCAAGCCCCGATCGGGGAATTGCTTCCTCGATCGTTCCATTGCATTGCCACACCAGTTTTGAGACCAATGGCCAACCGCCGTTCAACCGCGATCGCCCCTGAAGCGACTGCTCAAGAACTCCTAGTCGATCGAGGAGACCCACAAAGGAGCAGCTTTGGCTTCCCAGGCATCCTTAAAACGATCGATCAATGCTGGAGTTAAACACCGGTTCCACCCGGATACCTAACACCTGCGATGGTCGCACCACCATATATTCACCCTGGAGATTTTGGATGGGCACGCTAATGAAGGCCGAAGAGTCCTGCTTCGGAACCAAGTCCGTGCTGTACCACTTTTGGAAGTCTTGAATCGTGCGGAAGCGAACTTCCTCGCGGTGACCGCCCGCCAACAGGATATGCACCGCAAACTCATCAGGTGTTCTCGGCATCGGCCCGGGATCCTTATAACAACAACAACTGCTGCCGCAGCAAACTACCCATCAACATACTCATCAACATTCATTCCGAGGCAGCTTGGTTGCCAGCGGCGATCGCCCCAAACAACCAGTGACCCGCAATTGGCCACCGTAATCATGGAGCTTGCCCAGACTTTACCAAAAAAAAGGGTTTAAAGCCCTGCCCTTGTGGAGCGGCTGATCGATCGGGGCAGCCAAGGCATCAGCCGGGGTATCCATAACGCAGCTTGACTCGATCGATTAGCTAAATTGTGAAATTCGTGAAATCTTCGATTGTGAGAATTAATTAAGATAATCAAAACTTGTTTTCAACAAAAAGATTATAAAGATAAGCTTATGAAAATAATTTAGTTTTTATTATTCCCGAGCCGGTCAAGTATCTAGACTTTTTATGAAAGAACCTTTAGCATGTCTGAAGTTGCTAAAGCGGGAAGGCGCTTGACAAGCGGGATTCAGAACCCATCATCAAGCTCCGATTTAAATTTCCTTGGCTCTTAGCGATCGGCTTTTTCACAACTCATGACAAATTTGGCGACCCCTTGATCGCCCGATTTGTTGTGCTCAACTTTCACTTAAGGTTGCTAGCGCCATGTCTGATGAGTTCGGATTTTCGCGTCGTCGCTTTCTATTGACCGCTGGAGCCTCCGCCGCAGGCTCCATTCTTTTAAAAGGATGCTTGGGGAATCCCCCAGAACCCGGTGGCACTGCCGCGAGTCCGGCCGGAGGATCGCCCACCAGTGCCGCCAGTCCCGCAGCCCTGACCCCGGAAACCACCCCGGAAGTCACCAAAGCCAAGCTGAGTTACATCCCGATCGCCGAATCTGCACCACTGATCATTGCCAAGGAAAAAGGCTTTTTTGCCAAGTACGGCATGACCGAAGTGGAGGTGTCCAAGCAAGCCAACTGGGCCGCCGCTCGCGACAACGTGGTGATCGGTTCCCAAGCGGGTGGGGTTGATGGGGGTCAGTGGCAAATGCCCATGCCTCACTTAATCACCGATGGTATCATCACCAACGGCAAAAAAGTGCCCATGTATGTGTTGGCCCAACTGGTGACCAACGCCAACGGTATCGCTGTTTCTGGCAAAAATGCCGGTAAAGGATTGGGCTTAGATCTCAAAAACGCTCAAGCCTATATCAAGGACTATGCCAAGGCTAATGGTCGCAAATTCAAAGCAGCTCACACCTTTCCCAACGTAAACCAAGATTTCTGGATTCGCTATTGGTTTGCAGCCGGTGGGATTGACCCCAATCAGGACATTGATTTGCTGGCTGTTCCCCCGCCAGAAACCGTGCAAGGGATGCGGATCGGGACGATGGATGCCTTCAGTACCGGTGACCCCTGGCCCTATCGAATTGTGAACGACAAGATTGGGTTTATGTCTTGTTTGGTCACCGAAATGTGGCCCTACCATCCTGAAGAATATTTTGCGATGCGGGCCGATTGGGTAGATGCCAACCCCAAGGCCACCAAGGCATTGCTGAAGGGGATCATGGAAGCCCAGCAATGGTGCGACAAGCCCGAAAATCGCGCAGAATTGGTGAAAATTGTTTCCGGTCGGAACTATTTCAACATTCCTGCCAACATTCTGGAGCCGCCTTTCTCAGGCAAATATGCCATGGGAGATGGCAAGCCTGAGATCAACGATTTCAACAAGGGCCCGCTCTATTGGAAAGACCCGATCGGGAGCGTTTCCTATCCCTACAAGAGCCATGATCTTTGGTTCCTCACGGAAACTATTCGTTGGGGCTTTCACAAGGATTATGGCTTCACGATCGCTAAGGCGAAGGATTTAGTTGAACGGGTCAATCGCGACAGTATTTGGCTAGAAGCTGCCAAGGAAGCTGGGATCACCGATGTACCCAACAGTCCTTCTCGTGGGGTAGAAACCTTCTTTGACGGCATCAAATTCGATCCTGAAAAGCCCGAAGATTACCTCAAGAGCTTGGCCATTAAGGCTTAGGAATTCGCTCCCAAGGAACCAACTCCTTCAGGACGACTCACACACCCAATTGGTTGAATTCTGCTTCATTCAACTTCTTTCTTCGACCTTCGAGAGAACATCACCATGGCACCTTCTGTATCTCGATCGAATGGCATTTCCAAGCCCTCCGCCTTTGACCTATGGCTGAAGAAAAATGGCAGCACGATCCTATTACCCGCGATCGGGATTTTAGGATTCCTGACCATCTGGCAACTGATTGCTTGGTCGGGTGTGACCCGGTTGCCCGGCCCCCTGAGCGTGTTTACCGACGAGCGCACCCGCACCCTGCTGCTCTATCCCTTCTACGATCGCGGCGGGTTGGATAAGGGTCTGTTTTGGCAAACGATGGCGAGTCTGGTGCGCGTGGCCCAGGGCTATGCGATCGCCTCGGTCGTGGGCATTTCATTGGGGATCTTAGTGGGGCTTTCACCCGCTATTGACAAGGCCTTGGATCCAGTTTTTCAGTTCTTGCGGATGATTGCACCGCTGGCGTGGGTACCGATCGCCCTGGTGACGTTCCAACAACCGGAAATCTCTGCAATCTTCGTGATTTTTGTGACCGCTGTTTGGCCGATTTTGATTAACACCACGGTGGGTGTGAAGCAAATTCCCCAGGACTACATCAACGTCAAACAGGTGTTGCAACTCAAGCAAAAAACCTTCTTCTTCAAGATTCTGTTCCCCTCGGCCCTGCCTTACATCTTCACGGGTTTGCGGATTGCGATCGGTCTGTCTTGGTTGGCAATTATCGCGGCTGAAATCGTGATTGGCGGCACGTTGGGCATCGGCTTCTTCATCTGGGATGCCTATCAGCAAAACTACGTCAGCGAAATCATTTTGGGCGTGGTTTACATCGGAGCTGTGGGCTTGATTCTCGATCGCGCTGTTGCCTACATCCAAACCCTGATCCTGCCGGAATAAATCGGTAAATCGCCAGTTTCTAAGGGCGCAAGCGTTGCGCCCCTACCTATTCCCTCCGCTGGTTTTTAGAGGATTGCCCCATGAGTGCATTCGTTGCGATCGAGAATCTCGAAAAAGTCTTTCCCCTCAACCAAGGTGAATATCTCGCCCTCAAGGGCATTGACCTGACGATCAAAAAGGGTGAATTCGTTTCCCTGATTGGTCACTCCGGTTGCGGCAAATCCACCCTGCTGAACATGATTTCCGGGTTGGATTTTCCCACCGATGGCCTCGTCACCCTGGAAGGACAACGAATTAAAAAACCTGGGCCCGATCGAATGGTGGTGTTCCAAAACTATTCGCTGCTGCCCTGGTTGACTGCCCGCGAAAACATCGCCCTGGCTGTCGATGAAGTGATGGGGGATTTGCCCAAGGCCGAGCGCGATGCGATGGTGCAAACCCACATTGATATGGTGGGTTTGAAACAAGCCGCCGAAAAGCGCCCCGGTCAACTGTCCGGCGGGATGAAACAACGGGTGGCGATCGCCCGAGCGCTGGCCCTCAAGCCCAAGCTGTTGCTGTTGGATGAACCCTTCGGCGCGCTTGATGCCTTGACTCGCGGCAATTTGCAAGAAAAGCTGATGCAAATTTGCGAGGAAAACCAAGTCACCGCCGTGATGGTGACCCACGATGTGGATGAGGCAGTGTTGTTGAGCGATCGAATCGTGATGCTCACCAACGGCCCCGGCTCCAAGATTGGGCAAATTTTGGAAGTGGATATTCCCCGCCCCCGCAAGCGGATGGAAGTGGTGGAACATCCCAGCTACTACAAGCTGCGATCGGAAATGATCTACTTCCTAAACCAACAGAAACGGGTGAAGAAAATTCGCGCCCGCAAGGTGGAAGTGGTCGCCAAACATGGCTTGGAAAAAGTCAATTTGGAAATCGGCTTTGTGCCCCTCACCGCCTGCGCGCCCCTGGCTGTGGCCAAAGAAAAGGGCTTCTTTGAAAAATATGGTCTCGATGAAGTCAACCTGGTGCGGGAAACCAGTTGGCGCGGCATTGTAGACGGGATCGCTGGTGGCTACATCGACGCGGCCCAAATGCCCTCGGGAATGCCAATTTGGTTAACCGTTGGCGGCCATGAAGATCGCCCGTTGCCAACGGTCACGTCCCTGACCATGAGCCGCAACGGGAACGCCGTCACCCTTTCCAAAAAGCTGTTTGATGCAGGTGTCCAAACCGCCGCCGACTTCAAAAAGCTGCTGCGGGAAACGCCGGGTAAATCCCACATTTTGGGGATGGTTCACCCCTCTTCCATGCACAATTTGCTGCTGCGCTATTGGCTAGCAGCCAACGAAATTGATCCCGATCATGATGTGCATTTGGAAACGATTCCGCCGGCCCAAATGGTGGTGGATTTGAAAGCGGGCAGTATTGACGGCTATTGCGTCGGTTCGCCCTGGAACCTGCGGGCAGCTATGGAAGGCGTGGGCGTGACGATCGCCACCGACCTGGAAATCTGGCAAGGACACCCCGGCAAAGTCCTAGGCGTGCGCGAGGACTGGGCCAACGCCTACCCCAACACCCACGTGGCCCTGGTGAAGGCGCTGCTGGATGCCTGCCGCTACTGCTCCGACCCGGCAAACCACTTGGAAGTCCGCAAAATCCTGAGCGATCGCGCCTATGTGGGCACTCGCGAGGAATACATCCACCTGGGCGATCCGAAGGAGCTGACCTGCGACCTGGGCAACCCGATCGAATATGCCCACCACTGGTTCTATGGCGAAGGGGCCAACCGTCCCAGCCGCACGGAGCACCTGTGGATGATGGCGCAGATGGCGCGTTGGGGCGATGTGCCCTTCCCACGCAACTGGCTGGAAGTGCTGGAGCGGGTGGTGCGCCCAACCACCTACAGCATCGCCGCCCGGGAGTTGGGCTTGCTGGATGAGAAGTTCCGGCGCGGGGCGATCGAACTGTTTGATGGCTCGGCCTTCGACGCGGAAGACCCGATCAGCTACCTGAACAGTCTGGCGATTAAGGCCAACATCTCGATCGCCGAAGTTCACCTCGATCCGCCACGAATCTTGGCTGCCTAAATTCCGAAGAGGGCGCACGGCGGTGCGCCCCGACAGAGAAACATCGCTTCAGTTTGCAATCCGAATTAACCGATTCGTCGGAGGTTTTTAGGATGTCGATCGCCACCAACAGCGCTCAAAAAGTTGCGCCGCTCCAGTCTTCCGGCACGCCCTTTCTAGAGTTCAAAGGGGTTAACAAAACCTACCCCACCGGTAAAGGCCCCTACGTCGTTTTGGATGGGGTGAACCTCACCGTTAATGAGGGCGAATTTATTTGCGTAATCGGTCACTCCGGTTGCGGTAAATCGACCCTCTTGAGCATGGTTTCTGGGTTCGCCCAGCCCACCCACGGCACTGTGCGCCTCAAAGGTCAAGACATCAAAAAGCCCGGGCCCGATCGAATGGTGGTGTTCCAAAACTACGCCCTATTGCCCTGGTTGACGGTGTTTGAAAACGTCTATCTAGCGATCGATGCGGTGTTTCCCGAAAAACCCGAACGGGAAAAGCGTGCTATGGCTCGCGACAACCTGGCCATGGTGGGTCTCAGCGAAGCCATGGAAAAGAAGCCGCCGCAAATTTCCGGGGGTATGAAGCAGCGGGTTTCGATCGCCCGCGCCCTTTCTATTCAACCGGAAGTGTTGATTCTCGATGAACCCTTTGGTGCGTTGGATGCCATCACCAAGGAAGAACTCCAAGAAGAATTGCTGAAAATTTGGAGTGGTCGCCGCTGCACGGTGTTGATGATCACTCACGACATTGATGAGGCGCTCTTCTTGGCCGATAAGTTGGTGATGATGACCAACGGCCCTTCCGCAAAAATTGGGGAAGTGATGGAAATTCCGTTCGATCGCCCACGCGATCGGGATCTGATCATGGAAGATCCGCGCTACTACGATCTGCGGAACTACGCCCTCGATTACCTGTTCAATCGTTACGCCCACGACGACGAATAGGCGCGATCGGTTTTTCTCAGTTTTCTCCTCAGCAACTTTGCTTCTTCCCCGATGGCTCTTCAAGGGCGATCGGGGATTTTCTTGTTAAGCTAAGGCTGATTACTGAGCCATTTCTGAGCTATATCATGCCCACTTTACTGTCCAGAATCACCATCAACCCCAAGCAATGTGGCGGCCGGCCTTGCATTCGTGGTATGCGGATTCGGGTTGCAGATGTGCTTGATTTACTGGCAACGGGATTGAGCAATTCAGAAGTCTTAGAAGAACTTCCCGACTTGGAGCCAGAAGATATTCAAGCAGCTCTAATTTATGCAGCTCGCAAATTAAACCATGTGGTCTTAGTTGGATAACAATGATTCAGTCTTTGTGGCTAGATGCCCATCTTTCTCCAGCCCTAGCACCTTGGATGATTACTACATTCGATATTTCAACCCACGCTTTGCGAGATCTAGGTCTTCGTGATGCAGAGGATCTAGAAATCTTTGAAGCGGCTCGCACCCAGTCAGCAGCGCTCATGACTAAAGATCGCGATTTTGTCGAGCTGGTCGAACGCCTTGGGCCGCCACCACCTATTATTTGGCTAACTTGCGGCAACACATCCAACGCAAAATTGCGAGAGGTTTTATCCACAACCTTACCCACGGCATGGGAATTACTAAAGCAAGGCGAAGCTCTTGTTGAAATTAGCGATCGTGCTTCTTAATCGCTTCTCAGTCCATTACAGAGTTTTCGACTATCCAAAATCCAGCTCCGAAATTGGTAGAACAGCGATCGCACATGCTTCAGACGATTCAAAAGCATTAAAAAACCGCCCGAAGCTTGTTCGAGCGGGGTGTGGTGTGAGGAGTGAACGGAAACATGCGTCTCCGCTATACCTCTATTCTATACGCTGAGTTTGCCTCTCGATAAGGATTGTGGCCGATCGCCCTATAAATTGAGACGAATCGACAACCTCAGCAGGCGATCGACTATTTGCCCATGCCCAACTGTTGGGCCTTCTGGTACACCTTGCCCTCGGTCAACAGCGACGGCGCAACGGCCACCTCCACTTGCTGCATTTCCTTCAGGGTGCTGGCTCCCAACGTCCCCATGCTGGTCTTCAGTGCGCCCAACAGGTTGTGGGTTCCATCGTCCAACTTCGCGGGGCCGATCAGGATTTCTTCCAGGGTTCCCGTCGTGCCCACCTTGATTCGCGTCCCCCGGGGCAACACGGGGCTAGGCGTGGCCATGCCCCAGTGGAAGCCGCGACCCGGCGCACCGGCCGCCCGCGCGAACGGCGAGCCAATCATCACCGCATCGGCTCCGCAGGCGATGCACTTGCAGATATCGCCGCCGGTCACCAAGCCACCGTCAGCGATGATCGGCACGTATTGACCGGTCTTGGCGTAGAATTCGTCGCGAGCGGCCACGCAGTCGGCCACGGCAGTCGCTTGGGGCACGCCAATGCCCAGCACCCCGCGCGAGGTACAGGCCGCGCCGGGGCCAATCCCCACCAACACGGCGGCGGCTCCAGCTTCCAACAGTTGCAGGGTCACTTCGTAGGTGACGCAGTTGCCCAGGGCCACGGGCATCGGCATTTCTTTGCAGAATTTTGCCAAGTCCAGCGGGGTCACGCCTTCGGGGGAGACGTGGTTGGTGGAAACGACGGTGGCTTGGATAAAGAGGATGTCGGCTCCGGCTTCGGCGATCACGCTGCCAAATTTTTGGGCGGCGATCGGGGTAGCGCTGACGGCTGCGATGCCGCCGCCGGCCTTCATTTCCTGAATTCGCTTAGCAATCAAGGCTTCTTTGATTGGTTCGGCGTAGAGTTCTTGCATTAAGGGCACGAATTCGTCTTTGCCGACGGAGGCAATCCGATCGAGGATCGGTTCGGGATCGTCGTAGCGGGTTTGGATCCCTTCCAGGTTCAACACGCCCAATGCCCCCAACTGGGCCAGCTTGATGGCGGTTTGGACATCCACCACGCCGTCCATGGCGCTGGCAATAATCGGGATCGTGCGTTCGATGCCGCCGATCGTCCAGCGGGTATCGGTGACGTTTGGATCAACGGTGCGGCCCCCCGGCACCAGGGCGATTTCATCAATACCGTAGGCCCGGCGAGCGGTTTTGCCTCGTCCCAATTGAATGTCCACTGCGCTTGCTTGCTCCTTGGCTCGAATCGAGGTTTGCGATCGCTCATATAGATAACCCTAGAATTCGTTTTGCAGAGCGAATTCGGGGGGTGATTGAGCGGGTTGGCGAAATGTATTCCAGCTAGGGTATCAAATCTAGCAGACGGCGCGATCGCTTCTAGAATCTTGGGCGATCGATTCGCGATCGCCCCCTTGACTTTCGGAGGACTGGGCCGGGAATGGGCGGGTTGCGCGGCCCCCGCAACGGTACAATTTGGGGCAGCGTTGCGGTCTGGCGCGGTTTTGCTGGCGCACGATCGCTGGTGAAATGAGGGGTTGCCCGCGTGGCTCCCTTGGTGTTGGCCGGCCCCTGGCCGACCCTGTGCTAATCCCAAAAGCCGCAGTGATGTTGTCAATTGCCCCTGTGAATTGCCCTATGGGTGCTGCTGAGTGGCCGGAAGTTTCTGCAACCAACGGAATCGCCACAGGTGCGATCGAACCGGAGCAATTACTCGATTTAGCCCAGCGGGCCGGTGCCGAAGCCGCTGAAGTTTATCAATCCCAGTCCCTATCGCGGCCGGTTTCCTTTGAAGCAAACCGCCTGAAGCAAATTGAAAGCGCCCAGGCCGCGGGCACGGCCCTGCGGCTTTGGAAAAATGGTCGGCCCGGCCTGGCGGTGGCCTATGGGCCCGTGGATGCCCAGGCCTTGGTGGAACGAGCGATCGCTCTCAGTGCGCTGAACGACCCGGAAGACATTGAACTAGCTGACAGCGCCGCCGCCGACCACTACCCAGACTTGGGCCAGGCGATCGCCGTAGAACAGTTAATTGAGTGGGGCAAAAGCGCGATCACCCATATCCGCGATCACCATCCCGATGTGCTCTGTTCTGCGGAGTGGGAAGCGGATGTGGAAACCACCCGATTAGTGAACTCCCGCGGCCTCGACTGTGGCTACAGCGACACCACCTTGGGCTGTTACCTGTCCGCCGAGTGGGTGCGGGGCGATGACTTTTTATATGTGGCCGATGGGCAAACCCAGCGCGATCAACTCGACCCGATCGCGATCGCCCAACAGGTGGTGCAGCGGCTCGATTGGTCTCGGCAAAACGCCGCCACCCTCACCGGCCGGTTACCCGTCCTGTTCACAGCCAAAGCCGCCGACATGCTTTGGGGAACCGTCCAAGCTGCCCTCAATGGCAAGCAAGCCCTCGAAGGAGCCTCGCCTTGGGGTGGGCAAACGGGCAAGTTGGAAGGCAGCCGCCTGGGCGATCGGGTCTTGGATGGGGGAGTAACCCTGTCTCAGCAGCCCGAAGCGGGGCCCTACAGTTGCCCCTTTGATGACGAAGGCACAGCCACCCGGGCCATTGACTTTGTGAAAGACGGAGTGCTGCAAAGTTTCTACGCCGATCGCAAAACCGGCCGCCGCCTGGGCATTGGCACCACCGGCAACGGTTTCCGGCCCGGCTTGGGCAGCTATCCGGCTCCCGGCCTGTTCAACATGGTAATTACCCCCGGCCAAGACAGCTTGGAGCAACTGATTGCCAATTTGCCCTCGGGCCTGATCATTGACCAAATGTTGGGCGGCGGCGCAGGCATTTCCGGAGATTTTTCCGTGAATATTGACCTGGGCTTTTGGGTGGAGCAGGGGCAAATTGTCGGCCGAGTCAAGGACACCATGGTGGCGGGCAATGTTTATGCCGCCTTGAAACAGGTGGTGGCGCTGGGGGGAGATGCGGAATGGAACGGCTCTTGCTACACACCCTCGATCGTGGTGGATGGCCTGTCGATTACGGGGCGATCGGGCGATTAGGCGATCAGCAGCATTCTGGCCAGGCAACGAACAGGAAAGCTAACGGGCCAGCTCCCAGCAATCACCAGCCATGGAGCGATCGCCCCAAAAGCAAGGGCGCACCGAAATGCGCCCCCACTTTCGACTATTCAGTTCATGGCATTGGGCTGATGCCGTTTGGCCATGCAGCCCCAGCGATCGGAACGGTTAGCCCACAGTCCCGGCGGTCGCCAGGGTCGATCGCAGGCTCAAGACCTGTTGCAGACGGCGGCTTTCCAGCTCCAGCACCCGGCGGGACAGCTCGCGATCCTGATCCAGCAGGTCATCAAAGCGATCGACCGGCATGGCCAAAATCCGCGTCGGTTCCGACAGGGCCACCACCGTGCCCGTTTGCTCCGAATGGGCCAGAACTTCCAGCTCATCAAGCACTTGCCCCGGATGGAAGGCGGTCGGCTCCGGTTCGCCCGGTCGGGTGATTTGCGCGTCGCCTTCGATCAACACCAGCAGTTCGCGGCAGGTGTCGCCCGCTTCGACGATTTCCGCGCCGGCCCGGTAGCTGCGGACTTCCGATCGCGCGGCCACCTCCAGCAGCAGTTGCCCGTTCAAATCCGCGAAGAAATCGGTATTGGCCAAGGCCGCCAGTTTTTCCAGGGTCGGACAATCCACCAACAGCAGGGGCCGATCGGGGTCAGCATCCACCACCCGTTGGGCCGTGTCCGCCACGATCGGGTCAGGAGCCGCCAGCCAATCCCGCGCCAAACTTACGGCCCGGGGGCGATCGACCCGCGCCAAGCCAAACAGGGCCACCGCTTGGGCTGTGGGCGGCATTTCCACCTCACCCAGCAAATGGGCCAGGTCGTCGGCAATGTCCGAAGCGGGCAGGTCGATCGCACAAGCGCCGCCCCCCGGTGCATTGAGCTGCTGCCAAATCTCGGGAGTCAGGCGATCGCTCCAGCGATCGTCCGGATCGGCCAGCACATCCGGCAGGGTCACAGCCGCCAAGGTACTGAGGGTTTGGGCAAACCGCTCGGCCACCGGGTCGTTGCCCAACCGCTCCAGAATTTCCAACAGCCCGCGAATCACCAACTCCTGCTGGTGGCGCACGGTCGATCGCAACACCGTCAGCAACGACGACAGGGCCGGCTGGGCCAGCAGTTGCGGTTGGTGCAAGCGGCGGAACCGATCGACCTCCACGGTCAGCCGCGCGATCAGTCGATCGCCCCGCTGTTCCGCCGCCTGGACGCGATCGAGCTGGGCGATCGCCCGTTCTTCGTCACTGTCGCTAATCCCATATTCCAAGCGCAGGGCCGCCAACTCCTCGGGGTTGACCGCCAAGGATTCCAGGGCACTTTGGCGCGGGCCGCCCCGATTTTCTTGCAGGGCGATCGTCCGCTCCAGAGCACGCCGATAGCCCGTCAAGCGCACCAGATTTTCCAAGCTGCGTTGGCGGTTCGGATCGAGCAGGGCCGGATCTTCCACGCCCAACTGGGCCAGGATTTCCCGGTGATCATCATCGGAAATATCCAACTCTTGACGCAGTTGCCGCAACACTTCCAAGCTGCTGGCGGTGTCCGTGAAACCTTCTTCCAGGGATTCGCGCAGCACGCCTTTGTAGGCTTCCCGCCGTTGATTTTGGGTGAAGCCGGGCAGCACCTTGGCGAGTACGTACAGCTCGTGGGGGTTCAGATCGTCGATCGACCGGCCCTCAAAGTACTGCGCCACATCCAACCGCATTTTCACCAACTGCTTGCGGAAGCGGTTGGCCAAGTTCTCCAAGGAATAGAGCCGGGGGCTGCGGGCCCAGGCCCGTTGCAACCAAAAGGCACTGAGCAGCACAAGGGACACATCCCACAACCACTGCACCTTATAGGGCAGTTGGGTGATGATCGACCGGCCGCCAAAGATAAAGAAGAAGTTGAACACCGCAAAGGTGCAAATCGTGAAAATTCGGTGTTGCAGCACTTCGCGGGGGAGCTTGGCGCTACCGGCCCACAGTTGCCGAATCGCCCGTTCCGCCGCCAGCCCGATCGCCACGCCCAGCACCGTGAATAGCCCCAAGGTCAGGGGCACAGCCAGCAGTTTGGGAATCGCGATCGCCTGGCCCGCCAGATAAAACCCAGGTTTCAGCCATTGGCCGATCGCATCGGTTTGCCGGGCCCAATAGCCGGACATGTAGTAATTCCAGTTACCGGCGTAGAGGTAGTAGTAGCCGAAGTAGCCGACCACCAAACCCACATAGCCGTAGTAGAGCCAGCGGGTGGTGCGATCAGTGATGTCATCCCAATACGATCGCTCGGAGTCAATATCAATGCAGGGATTTTGGCAGGCCACACAGGCGCTGCGTTCCTTGCCTTCCGGGTCGATCGTCCGGCACATGGACTGGGTGATCGGCGTTTCGCTGGTGTGGGCCTTGCTGGCAAACAGGCCGCCCGGCTCCCCATAGATCCGCTGCACCGGAGCCATCGGGCAGAAGTATTGACACCAGGACTTGCCGCCGTAGAGATAGCCCACGGTAATGGCGATCGCGATCGTGCCCAACAGCCACAGGCCCAGGGCCAGGCGATCGGAATTGATCACCAAAATCCGCAAGCACAGGCCCACAAACAGCCAGCCAAATTGCAAATAGGGATAGTTGCGCCCCAGCCAGGAATTGGGTTTCACCTTGGCCAGTTCCGATTTCACCTTGCCGGTTTTCGGGTCGGTTTTGGTGCGTTGTCGCTGCCAACCCAGGGCCCGGGGAATTTGCGACAAAAACGACAGGGGGCAAATCCGCCGCCACAGTTCATGGCCAAACACCAGCAAAATCAAAATCCCCGCCGGAACCACAATCCCCCAAAACAGGGAAGTCCCGATCGGGTAGGGCTGCTCCGGCAAGCAGTTGCCTTGGACGGTGATGCATCGGGTGGGGTCAACCCGAAACGGACTCCAGGTTTGTTCCCAGCGGGTCAAGGCAGCGGAAAAGGGGTCGTAAAACAGGGAGGCGATCGCGAGGAGCCACCCGATCGTCAGCACCCAGCGCACCCAGTGAAAGGTGCGTTCAGAGAAGCGAGCGAACATGAGTTTTTTGAGCGAAATAGGGGAGCAACGAAAACAAAATCAGGCCAATGAATCCTGCTATCAACGCACAGAATGAGGTGCAGGGCCAGCCCCGCACCTCAATCTTAAAAAATCGCCATTACAAGTTGGGAAGCGACGATTCCTCTGCCGGTCTCCTAACGATTGAGCCGATCGAGGGCGAGATTCAGCTTCAGCACATTCACCCCCGGCTCACCGAACAGATTCAGGAAGGGACGATCGGTAGCTTGGTCAATCAGGCTCCGCAGTTGGTCGGGGGTCACTTGGCGGGCGCGGGCCACCCGATCGAGCTGGGCGATCGCGCTGGCGGGGCTGATGTGTGGATCGAGACCCGAGCCGGAACTGTAGAGCAAGTCGCCCGTGGGTTCGATGCCGGTCTGTTGGATCCGCTGTTTGTCGGTGGCGATCCGTTCCGCGAGGGCCGGGTTGGTGGGGGCCAGGTTGCTTGCGCCAGAGATGCCGGTTTTGGCCACCTGGGGATCGGTGCTGTAGGCGATCGCGCTGGGGCGGGGCCAAAAGTAGCGATCGCTCGTGAAGGGCTGACCAATCAGGGCTGACCCGATCGCCTGACCTTGATCATTCGTTAGCAAGCTGCCATTGGCCTGGAACGGCAGGGCCGCCCCCGCCAGCAACAAAATCACCGGGTAAATCACCGCCGTCAACAACCACAGGGCCGCCGACAGTCGCAGCGATCGCCCCATTTCGCGTAGGAAGTCCATGATCTAAAACCGCTCCGGTTGAAAAATCGCCACGAACAGATAAATCGACAGGGCAATGGTGGCCAGACCCAACAGGGCGATCGCCCCCAGTTGGCCGCTGTTCAGGGGGGCTGGGCTTGTGGCGGCGGTGGCCGGGGCGATCGCGGCGAGGGCGGCGAGCCAAGCCAGGCCCCAGCGCAGGCTCCAGCGCACCCAAGGCGTGAGGCGGCGATCGGGCGATCGATCCGGTGCTGAATGGTGCAACAGGGTTTTCATGGAAATTAGGCTCCGGTTGGATAAAGACTCAAATGCTTGCTTGACCTACGGGACGGTTCCTTGGATTGCCCTCACCCCAACCCCTCTCCCAGGTCGGGAGAGGGGCAATCTTTTCTCCCCTTCGCCCTCCTTGGGAGAAGGGGCCGGGGGATGAGGGCATTAATAACGAACTCAACCAACCCAGCGGCCGATTGCCACATCGATCGCCTTGATTGCAATGAACGGGGCGATCGTGCCGCCGAGGCCGTAGACCAGAATGTTGCGCTGCAAGAGGCGATCGGCCGACAGGGGCCGGAACGCCACCCCCCGCAGGGCCAGGGGCACTAGCGCCGGGATGATCAGGGCGTTGTAGATCAAGGCGGATAGCACCGCCGAGTTGGGACTCGTCAGGCCCATCACGTTCAGGGGCCCCAGCCCGATCGAGGCAAACAGGGCCGGGATAATCGCGAAATACTTGGCCACGTCGTTGGCGATCGAGAAGGTGGTCAAGGCTCCCCGGGTCATCAGCAGTTGCTTCCCGATCGTCACGATGTCGATCAGCTTCGTGGGGTCGGAGTCGAGATCGACCATGTTCGCCGCCTCCTTGGCCGCCTGAGTGCCGGAGTTCATGGCCACCCCCACGTTGGCCTGGGCCAGGGCGGGCGCGTCGTTCGTGCCGTCGCCGGTCATGGCCACCAGCTTGCCTTGGGCTTGCTCCCGTTGGATGGCGGCGATTTTGTCCTCGGGCGTGGCTTCCGCGATGAAGTCATCGACTCCCGCTTCTCGGGCAATCACTTCGGCGGTGATTCGGTTGTCGCCCGTGAGCATGACGGTGCGAATTCCCATTCGCCGCAGTTGGTCAAACCGCTCGCGGATGCCGGGTTTGATCATGTCTTTCAAATAGATCACGCCGTAGATTTGGTTGTTTTCGCAAACTGCCAAGGGTGTGCCCCCCAACCGCGACACCTGCTCGAAGGCCGCGTCCAAATCGGCGGGAATCGAGCCACCGCGCGATCGAGCGAATCCCTTAATCGCGTCCACCGCGCCCTTGCGATATTCCGTGCCGTCGGGCA
Organism: Limnothrix sp. FACHB-881; assembly: GCF_014698135.1. Lineage (NCBI taxonomy): Bacteria > Bacillati > Cyanobacteriota > Cyanophyceae > Pseudanabaenales > Pseudanabaenaceae > Limnothrix > Limnothrix sp. FACHB-881. The sequence goes on along the minus strand of NZ_JACJSN010000015.1, from coordinate 78,308 downwards.
AGTCCGTGCCGCTCATCCGGGTGCGGGCGGAAAAGTCTAGGCCCGTGGCGGCTTCCGGGGTGGGATGGGGGCGATCGCTCAGTTTTTCCGCCAGCCGGACGATCGACTTGCCCTCGGGGGTTTGGTCAAACCAACTGGCGGCCCAGGCTACACGGGCCACGGTGTCGATCGGGTGGCCGCCCACGGGAATGAACTGTTCTGCCAGGCGGTTGCCCAGGGTGATCGTGCCGGTTTTGTCCAGCAGCAGGGTGTTGATGTCGCCGCAAGCTTCCACGGCTCGGCCCGAGGTGGCGATCACGTTGAATTGGGCCACCCGATCCATCCCGGCGATCCCGATCGCGCTCAACAGCCCCCCGATCGTGGTGGGGATCAAGGCCACCAACAGGGCAATCAAAATCGCAATGCTGGCGGGACTTTGCACATAGGCAGCCACGGGCGGCAAGGTGGCGATCGCCAACAAAAACACCTGGGTCAACACCGCCAATAACACCGTGAGGGCAATTTCGTTGGGGGTTTTGCGGCGCTCGGCTCCTTCCACCAGGGCAATCATTCGATCGATAAACCCCTGCCCCGGATCGGCAGTAACGCGAATCGTCAGCTCGTCGGACACAATCCGCGTGCCACCCGTGACGCTGCTGGCCGTATCCGATCCTGGCTCCTTCAGCACCGGAGCCGACTCGCCGGTAATCGCCGACTCATCCACCGAAGCCACCCCGGCCAGCACTTCCCCATCGGCGGGGATCACGTCGCCCGCCGCCACCCGCACCCGATCGCCCCGTTGCAACCGAGATGCAGATATGGCTTCTTCGCTGCCATCGGGCAACAACCGCCGGGCGATCGTATCCGCCTTGGTGGCACGCAGGGCATCGGCTTGGGCTTTGCCGCGTCCTTCGGCGATCGCCTCGGCCAAGTTGGCAAACCAAACCGTCGCCAACAAAATCAGGGCGATCGCGCCATTCACGGCCCGGGCATTCAGGTCGGCCACGGGGCCAAACAAATCCGGGGCGATCGTCACCAACAGCGTCACCACCGTGCCCAACCAGACCACGAACATCACCGGGTTATGCACCGCCTGGCGCGGGTCGAGCTTCCAAAAGGCCTGCTGAATGGCGCGGCCATATAACCCTTGGTGACTGACTTTGGGCGTGTGGCGACGTTGCGATCGGGGGCCGCCCGGAGTGCGCCGCATCTTATTTGCAAGACTGTTCATAAACAGACGGTTCCTGACAAAAGCGCTGAATGGATTAACGGCTCCACCACGATCCCTGACATTCCCGGTGGTGGACAGGTTGGGTGCGCTCGCTCGGGTCAGGGTTGGGAGACCCAACCCCTACGGCGACGGGATTGATGACAGCCCCTAACGCAGGGCGAATCCTTCGGCGATCGGCCCCAGGGCCAACACCGGGAAAAAGGTCAACAAACCCAAAATCAAAATCGTTACGCCCGTCACCGTCGTGAACAAAAACGTGTCCGTGCGCAGCGTGCCCGAGGTGGCCGGAGCCGGTTGCTTTTGGGCCATGCCGTCGGCGAGTAACAGCAACGCCGCGATCGGGAGGTAGCGCCCCGCCAAAATGCTGACCGTTGCCGACAGGTTCCACCACAGGGTTCCGTCACCCAAGCCCTCAAAGCCCGAGCCATTGTTGGCCGCTGCCGAGGCGTATTCATAAATCACCTGGGAAACGCCGTGGAAGCCGGGGTTGGAAATGCCCGCCAATTGCTTTGGAAAGGCCAAGGCGATCGCCCCGGGAATCAACACAAACACCGGGTGAACTAGCAAGATCGCACTGGCCAAAATGATTTCCCGTTTTTCGATTTTTCGGCCGAGGAATTCCGGCGTGCGACCCACCATCAACCCGGTTAAAAACACCGTCAAAATCAGGAACACATACAGATAAGCCGTGCCCGTTCCTTGGCCACCCCAAACCATCTGCAAAAACAACCCCAGCAAGGTAGCCAAACCGCTCCCCGGCATCAGGGAATCATGCATTCCGTTCACTGCGCCGCACATGGTGGCCGTGGTGGTGACTGCCCAAAGAGCTGTTTGGGCCCAACCAAAGCGCTGTTCTTTGCCTTCCAAGTTGGGGCCAGGAGCCAGGGTCGGGTTGCCTTGCCATTCCGCGATCGCACTGAGGGCAATTAAGCCCACAAAAATGCTGCCCACCAAGCCAAATAACCACCAAGCTTGTCGCCGGTTTTGGCTGATTTCCCCATAGGTAAAAATCAAACTCGTGGGAATTAGCAACATCGCCACAATTTCTAAACTATTGGTGAAATTGTTGGGATTTTCAAAGGGGTGAGCGGAGTTAATCGCAAAGAATCCGCCGCCGTTTTCCCCCAGTTGCTTAATCGCTTCAAAGTGGGCCACGGGGCCGCGAGCGATCGCCTGGGTTGCCCCTTCCAAGGTGCTGGCCATCGCCGGCCCGGCCAGGGTTTCCGGCACACCATTTAGCAACAGCAACAGGGCGATCGGCAACGACAGAGGCAACAACACCCGCGTGATCGATCGCGTCAAATCCCGATAGAAATTGCCCAAGGGTTGTCCACTCAGGCCGCGAATAAACGCGATCCCCACCGCCAGCCCTGTGGCCGCCGAGAAGAACATCAAATAGCCCAAAATTCCCACTTGGGAACCGTAGCTAATCGCCGTTTCGCCCGAGTAATGTTGCTGGTCGGTGTTGGTTAGAAAGGAGACGATCGTATGCACCACCAAGTCCCAACTGGGCGCACCCAAACCGGTCGGATTCAGGGGCAAGCGGTCTTGCAGCCAAAACCCACCAAAACCCACCAGAGCGATCGCCAAATTACTCGCCAGCACCGCCCGCAGGTATTGCCCGCCGGTCATCGGCTCATCGGTGCGGTGACGAATTTGCCGGTATAGCCAGCGTTCGGGCAGCCAGTCCGGCCCTTGGAATGCCCGCGCCATGTAGCGCCCTAAAAACGGGGCGATCGCCCCCACGATCAACAACGTCAGGGCAATTTGCAACCAGCCCAGTAGCATAAAGACCCGATCGCTCGATCGGACGAAAGACCAGACCCCCATCCACCCGATCGCGGGCGCTAGGGAATCCTCTTGATCGTCAGGCGATCGCCCCGAATTCGCCATCTATCAATCGGTCTAAACATCCGGCCTAGGCGATCGTCGATCTATACCAACCGTTTAGTCCTGTAGGTTGGGTTGAGCCTTGCGAAACCCAACGCGATCGATGCAAGGGTTACAGGTGTTGGGTTTCGTGCCTCAACCCAACCTACGAGATGATCTTTATAAACGCCACCGGATCGCTCCCACTGCTAACCCCAGGACAATGACATGAACCGGCGATCGACCCCATCAGCTCCCTTGGCCCGACAACGGGTTTGGATCGGTAGCGCCACGGTGCTTTGGACGGTGCTGGCGATCGCCGCTGAATTTTTGACCCCCACCGATTACGTGTTGGGTTATTTATACGTGCTACCCGTTGGGCTGGTGGGGGCCTATGGTCGGCCCAAAACCACCATGGTCGTCACCCTGGGGGCGATCGGGCTGGTGTTGCTTAACCTGTGGGTGCCGGCCGGGGTGATGGGTTCACCGGCCGCCATCACCAATCGGTTGTTGGTTTGTTTGGCCCTGTTGGTCACGGCCCTGTTGAGCGATCGGGCCCGGCGCGATCGCACCCGGCTGGCCCAACAACAGGCCCAACTGGCTGCCCAAAGCCAGCTCGCCCAACTGCGCGAGGACTTTGCCGCCACCTTGACCCATGACCTGAAAACGCCGCTACTCGGGGCGATCGCCACCCTGGAAGCCTTCCAAGCCCAACAACTGGGCCCCGCCACCGAACAACAGCAACAGGTGTTGGCAGTGATGTTACGCAGTCACCGCAACAGCTTGCGCCTGCTGGAAAGCGTCCTGGAAATTTATCGCAACGATGCGGAGGGGGTTTTGCTCGATCGCCAGCCTTGGGAGTTGGGCGAGCTGGCGGAACGGGCGATCGCCCCGTTGCGGGTGTTGGCGGCGGGGCGGCGTGTCACGATTCGGCTGGAGCGCGGCGACTCGGGCTTTTGGGCCAGCTTTTGGGTGGAGGCCGATGCCTTGCAGTTGGAACGGGCGATCGATAATTTGCTGCTGAATGCCCTCAACCACGCGCCGCGCGACTCGCAAATTTTGGTGCAGTTGCGATCGCTCGGGTCTTGCCATCGGCTGGAGGTGTCGGATTCGGGCCCCGGCATTCCCCCGGCGGCGCTGCCCAAGCTGTTCGATCGGTTCTACCAAGCGGGCAGCGATCGCCAGCTCACCGGCTCGGGGTTGGGGCTTTATCTCAGCCGCCAAATCGTCGAAGCCCACGGCGGTAGAATCTGGGCAGAGAATCGATCGCCCCAAGGCGCAACCTTCCTGGTGGAACTGGCCGCTTGTCCTCCGCCCACTACCCCCGCAGTCCATGCAAATTCTGCTGATTGAAGACGACGAGCTATTTCGCCTAGGGCTGACGATCCGGCTCCAGCAGGAAGCCGATTGGCAGGTGGCGGCGGCGGCCGATGGCGAACAGGCGATCGAGCTGGCTCGCCAACAATGCTTTGATGTGGCCCTGCTGGATATTGGGTTGCCGGGGCTGGGCGGTGTGGAAACCTGTCGGCAACTGGTGCAAATTCAGCCCGCTTTGCCCGTGTTGGTGCTCACCTCCCGTGCTGAACCCGACGCGATCGCCCGGTTGGTGGCCGCCGGAGCGCGTGGCTATTGTCGCAAAGGCATCAGCGCCGAAACGTTGATTCTGGCGATGCGATCGATCGCCGCCGGGGCCTCCTGGTGGGATGACCTGGCCACCAGCCAAATCCAAGCGGCCATGGCCCAATCGGGGGAATCTAGCGTTTCCAAAACCGTCACGAGTCGGGGCGATCGCCTGGCCACGGGGGCGATCGAGGAACTCACCCACCGGGAACAGGAAATTTTGCATCTGATTGCCCAAGGCCAAAGCAACCAAGACATTGCCCAAACCTTACACATTGCTCCCGGCACGGTGCGGGTGCATGTCCATGCGATCTTGCAAAAACTGGGCGTGCGCGATCGCACCCAAGCCGTAGTTCACCTCTTGCAACACCAAGCGCTGATGGGCGATCGCGCCATCTCCTAGGTGGCCTTGGGGATTTTTCACCTAAGATTCGTGATATTCGTGCAAGAGGTTGATTGCATTATGGCCCATGTGTTGATCATTCATGAAGTGGAAGATTACGCCACTTGGAAAGCGATTTTTGACGGCGCTGCCAACCTTCGCCAACAGGCAGGCGAGCGCTCCTATCAGGTATTGCGAGATGAATACGATTCCAACAAGATTGTTCACTTCTCCCATTGGACTTCAATTCAAGATGCCAGGGCGTTTTTTGAGTCACCGAAGTTGGTAGAAATCCGCAAACAAGCCGGTGTGAAAGCACCAGAATTTATCTATCTCGATCAGTTGGAAGCGGGAGTTTTGAAGCCTGAAGATTGATTACTCCTCGAAGCTAGAATGTCGTTTCTCCCAGCAATTCATCCATAGGAGCACAAGTCGCCTATCTTGTGCCAGTGGCGGCGGCGCAGAGGGCGATTGAGCACACCTGAGCTGAATCGGGCGATCATGACTCAACCGATCGAGTGGAATCTATAGGATTTGGATCGATCGCTTGGCTCAGTTCCACTTCTTCGTAAACCAACGACAGCGGACAAGCAAAATCGAGACTCACCAGCTCAAGAATCGGCTGGTTCAGATCGGCTTCATCGTCAGGATATGCGGTTAATTCCCACTTCCCCGCGCTCGTTTTGCGGTAGCAATCAACTCCCACCTTTTCCGCATCGATTAGCACGTATTCTTCCAAGGTTGGAATGCGGCGATAGTAGCGAAATTTGTCGCCGCGATCGAACCCAGCGGTACTGGGGGATAACACTTCAACAATGCATTTGGGATAACTGATGGCCTCGATCGCCCGTTGATCGCGATCGTCACAACTCACAACTAAATCGGGATAAAAGTATGGCCCGGCAGCGCTGACCTGCACCTTGGCATCAGCCATTCGCACTTTGCAGCCTGTTCCCCGCAAAAACAACCGCAGGGCGCTGGTTAAGTTCACCGCAATATCGTTATGGGGCAAGGTTCCGCCAGCCATGGCATACACCTGCCCATGGATGTATTCATGCTTAATGGGCTGCTCAGATTCCCAAGCCAGATACTCGGCAGCGGTCATGGATTGGGACGGAAATGGAGGCTGAATTTGAGCAATCACGATGCAGCTCCACCTTGATCATTTCAGCGTTGCTATCTCAGATCCCTTGATCCAATTCCCGTTTTCGCTTGAACAGAAAAATAATTGAAAGTTTAGGTGACGCGGTGGGGTTCGCTTTCGGGGGTGTAGTCGATCGGCATCACGCCCTCCGTGTTGTCGTAGGGGTGGGGAATGATGTAGTGGCTCATTACCTGACCGCCATAAACCGCTTTCGCCGCTTTGATCCCTTCTTCCATGGCCCGCTCCACCTCGGAGACGGGGCCGCGAATGGTGATGAAAAAGTTGCCCTTTTCGGCCTTGTCAAAGAACACCAGGGTGACGCGCCCGCCTTTCACCATGGCATCGGCGGCGGCCAGGATGGAGGGAAAGCCAAGGGTTTCGATCGTTCCAACGGCAATGGGCATGGGACAGCAGGGACGCGAAAATGAAGGGCGCAGGTCGCGGGGCGGCTCAGCCAACCCTGGCAAAAGTGTAGCGCGATCGGGTCGAATCGCCGCCAGGGATCTGCACAACGGCAGGATTGGGACTAGGAAACCCATCCGGGTCTCTTCGCTCGCGGGGAAATGGCAGCAAAGATGAGCAACCCAACGGGCAGTTTAGGCAACTGAGTTAGCAATTCAGATCGAGTCCAATCAACATTCGATCGACATTCGTTGGCCGATCAGTTGCATAAACGCCAAGGGCCGATCTAGATTAAAGCGCTACAGTTTCTTTAGAATTGGGTTTGCTGACTATCCTGAAGGCTCGAATCATTTTGGTGCACCCCCTCACTCCCCAGTCATCTGTACGACTCGATGAATGACGATTTGTGCTGGCGGATGTGCGCACCAATCTTCCGATCCGACCAACCCAATCGCGGTTAACTGGTTCTGCTTCCAGCGGTTTTGGCCCTGGGTCATGGGATTGAACTGGGTCATGGGATTGAAGTCGATCGCCCGCGTGCTAACCCCGTGCTCCCGATGCCGGTTCCGCCAGCGATTGACACGATCGTTACCGATCAGTGCTAATCAGTAGTTGCCAATACAACCAGTGCAACCGCGTTCACCGGACAATCAGTAAGGCCCTCTGGCTATGTATTCCGGTCGTTTTGCCGGGGACTCAAGACCAAGCTCAACAGACGGTCTTTTAACCCAGTCATAACGCAAACTCTGTAGTTTCGATCGCATCCGATCGACTCTAACTTGATCGATCTCAGCAGCGGCTACCTGATTGCCGCTGTGGCTCGATCGCCCTCGCTGTCTGTTTTTTTATTCACCCCGATCGCCTAGTCCACCCGATCCACTATGAGTGACCGCACCAGCCAAGCCCCTGTGTTTTCCAGCAATCCGTTGCCGGTAATGCCGGAATCCGGGTTGCGCTACCTGACTGAGGAGCGCGATGCCTGTGGCGTAGGCTTCATTGCCCAGCGCCAGGCCCAAGCCAGTCACGACTTGGTGGAGAAAGCTCTGATCGCCCTGGGTTGCATGGAGCACCGGGGCGGTTGCAGTGCCGATCGCGACTCGGGCGACGGCGCAGGGGTGATGACGGCAATTCCCTGGACCCTGATTGAGCAGTGGGCCGCCACCGAAGGCAAGACCATCGATCGCGATCGCACGGCGGTGGGGATGTTGTTCCTGCCGTTGGATGCGGACAAGCTGGCCAAAACCAAGGCCGCCATTGACGCAACGATCACGGAGGTCGGTTTGACCCTGCTGGGTTGGCGTGTTGTGCCCACCCGCCCCGAGGTGCTGGGCATCCAAGCCCGCGAGAACCTGCCAACGATCGAGCAGGTGATTATTGAATCCACCCTAACCGGCGATGCCCTGGAACGGCAACTCTACCAACTGCGCCGTCGGCTCGGAAATGCGGTGGTGAAGGCACTCGGTGAGGATGATACAAAAGTCACATCCCAGTCCGTAGGATTCTACGCTTGCTCCCTCTCGAACCACACGATTATTTACAAGGGGATGGTGCGATCGGAGGTTTTGGGTCGCTTCTACCAAGACTTGACCAACCCGGACTACACCAGTGCTTGGGCGGTCTACCACCGACGCTTCAGCACCAACACGATGCCCCGCTGGCCCCTGGCGCAACCGATGCGGATGCTGGGCCACAACGGCGAAATCAATACCCTGCTGGGCAATCTGAATTGGATGTTGGCCAAGCAGGCGGATTTGGCCCATGAAAATTGGACAACCGAGGAGCTGAACGCCCTCAAGCCGATCGTTAGCTACGAAAACAGCGACTCGGCCAACTTGGATAACTCCTTGGAACTGTTGGTGCGATCGGGCCGCAGCATCCTGGAAGCCGTCACCCTGCTGGTTCCGGAAGCCTACGAAAATCAGCCGGATTTGGCCGACCATCCGGAAATCGTCGATTACTACAACTACTATCGCGGGGTGCAAGAACCTTGGGATGGCCCGGCGCTGCTGGTATTTGGCGATGGCAAGATCGTCGGCGCAACGCTCGATCGCAACGGTCTGCGCCCCGCCCGCTACTGCATCACCCGCGATGACTACATCATCGTTGGTTCGGAAGCCGGTGTGGTGGACATCCCGATCGAGAACATCCTCGAAAAGGGTCGTCTCGGCCCCGGTCAGGCGATCGCCGTGGATCTGGAAGCCGGTGAAGTCCTGAAAAATTGGGATCTGAAGCTGAAGGTGGCTCGCCAGCATCCCTACGGCGACTGGGTGCGCGACCATCAACAACAGTTAACCGCCCAACCCTTCGCCACCGATAAAACCCTGGATGAGGGTCGCCTGCTGCAACACCAAACGGCCTTTGGCTACACCGCCGAGGACATTGATTTGGTGATTGTGGACATGGCGGCCAACGGTAAGGAGCCGACCTACTGCATGGGCGATGACATCCCCTTGGCAGTGCTCTCGACCCGCCCCCACCTGCTTTATGACTACTTCAAGCAGCGGTTTGCTCAGGTGACGAACCCACCGATCGACCCCCTGCGCGAAAAGTTGGTGATGTCGCTGGAAATGCACCTGGGACGGCGCGGCAACCTGCTGCAACCCATTCCGGAAGCGGCCCGCCTGCTGAAGATCAGCTCGCCCGTGCTGAATGAAACGGAACTGGGCAAGCTGTCCGAGTCCGGAATGCAAGTGGTCACCCTTTCGACGCTCTACAGCACGGCCGATGGCCCGGCGGGTCTGCAGGCAGCGATTACAGCCCTGCAAGAGCGGGCCGTGGCAGCGGTGCAAGGCGGGGCGGAAATCCTGATCCTGAGCGATCGCACCGATGGCCTGTCGCCGGACACCACCTACATTCCGCCGCTGGTGGCGATCGGCTCGGTTCACCACCACTTGATCCGCCAAGGAATGCGGATGCAGGTGTCGATCGTGGCGGACACGGCCCAATGCTGGAGCACGCACCACTTTGCCTGTGCAGTGGGCTTCGGGGCCAGCGCCGTTTGCCCCTACTTGGCCCTGGAAAGCATCCGCCATTGGTGGAACAGCGATCGCACCCAAAACCTGATGGGCAGCGGTAAGTTGCCGGCCTGCTCGATCGAGCAGGCCCAGGCCAACTACCGGGCCGCCGTGGAAGCCGGGTTGCTGAAGATCCTCTCGAAGATGGGAATCTCACTGCTGGCTAGCTACCACGGGGCACAAATTTTCGAGGCGATCGGGATTGGCCGCGAGCTGATCGACCTGGCCTTTGTGGGCACGCCGTCTCGCGTTGGTGGCTTGGGCGTGGCGGAACTGGCCCAGGAAGTGATGACCTTCCATGCGACCGCCTTCCCCGAACTGACGGCCAAGAAGCTGGAAAACATGGGCTTCGTCCAGTACCGCAAGGGTGGCGAATACCACATGAACTCGCCGGAAATGGCCAAGGCCCTGCACAAGGCCGTGGATGCCTTCAAGGCCCAAACGCCCGACGGTGAATGGATGCCCGGTGCGCAAGCCCTCACCACTGAAGCCTACGACCACTACAGCGTCTACAAGCGCTATTTGCAGCAGCGTACCCCCACGGCCCTGCGGGACTTGCTGGACTTCGACACCAGCCGCAGCCCGATTTCCGTGGATGAGGTGGAGTCGATCGAGTCGATTCTGAAGCGGTTCTGCACGGGTGGTATGTCCCTCGGTGCGCTGTCGCCGGAAGCCCACGAGGTGCTGGCGATCGCCATGAACCGGATTGGCGGCAAGTCCAACTCCGGCGAAGGCGGCGAAGATCCGCGCCGCTACACCACCCTGAACGATGTGGACGAAAACGGACTGTCGGCTACCTTCCCGCACCTGAAGGGCCTGCGGAACGGCGACACGGCCAGCTCCGCGATCAAACAGGTGGCTTCGGGGCGCTTTGGCGTGACCCCGGAATACCTGATGAGCGCCGAGCAAATCGAAATCAAGGTGGCCCAAGGGGCGAAACCCGGTGAGGGCGGTCAGCTCCCCGGTAAGAAGGTCAGCCCCTACATCGCCATGCTGCGGCGATCGAAGCCCGGCGTAACCCTGATTTCGCCGCCGCCCCACCACGACATCTACTCGATCGAGGATTTGGCCCAACTGATCTTTGATCTGCACCAAATCAACCCGCGCGCCAAGGTGTCCGTGAAGCTGGTGGCCGAAGTGGGCATCGGCACGGTGGCCGCCGGGGTGGCCAAGGCCAACGCCGACGTGATCCAAATTTCCGGCCACGACGGCGGCACGGGAGCCTCGCCCCTCAGCTCGATTAAGCACGCCGGTAGCCCCTGGGAATTGGGCTTGGCGGAAGTCCACAAGTCCCTGATGGAAAACGGCCTGCGCGATCGCGTCGTCCTGCGCGTCGATGGCGGCTTCAAGACCGGCTGGGATGTGTTGATGGCGGCGCTGATGGGCGGTGAAGAATTCGGCTTCGGGACGATCGCCATGATCGCCGAGGGCTGCATCATGGCCCGCGTCTGCCACATGAACACCTGCCCCGTGGGTGTCACCAGCCAACAGGAGCACCTGCGTAAGCGGTTCCCCGGTATTCCGGATCATGTGGTTAACTTCTTCTACTTCGTGGCCCAGGAAGTGCGGTTGTTGCTGGCCCGGTTGGGCTTCCGTCGCCTGGATGAGGTGATTGGCCGCGCTGATCTGCTGAAGCGGCGCGAAGATGCCAGCCTGACCAAGACCCAGGCGATCGACCTGTCGATCTTGACCAACCTGCCCGATACCCGGAGCGATCGCAGTTGGCTGAACCACAGCCCCCGCCCCCACAGCAACGATGTGGTGCTGGACAACGCGATCCTGGGCGATGAGGACATCCAACGGGCGATCCGCCACCAGGGCACGGTGCAAAAGACGATCAAGATCATCAACACCGATCGCTCCGTGGGCACGCGGGTTTCCGGCAACATCGCCAAGCGCTACGGCGACAAGGGCTTTGAAGGGCATCTGCACCTCACTTTCGTGGGCAGCGCCGGCCAAAGCTTCGGAGCCTTCAACATCAACGGCATGACCCTGGAGCTGATTGGTGAGTCTAACGACTACGTGGGCAAGGGCATGAACGGCGGCGAAATCATCGTCCGGCCGCCCGCCGAAGCCACCTTCGCCCCAGAACACAACGCGATCGTTGGTAACACCTGCCTCTACGGTTCCACTGGCGGCGTGCTCTACGCCAGCGGTCGGGCCGGCGAGCGGTTCGGCGTGCGTAACTCCAAGGGCCAAGCGGTGATCGAAGGCGCAGGCGACCACTGCTGCGAATACATGACCGGCGGCACGATCGTGGTACTCGGTTCCACGGGTCGCAACGTGGGCGCGGGCATGACCGGCGGTTTAGCCTACTGCTACGACGAGGACGGCAGTTTCCCCGGCAAGGTGAACGGCGAAATCGTCAAGATCCAGCGGGTTTGCACCCCGGCGGGCGAGGAGCAACTGAAGACGCTGATCGAAGCCCACGCCGAAAAGACCGGCAGCCCGAAGGCAAAGGCGATCCTGTCCGACTGGGCGAACAGCTTGCCCAAGTTCTGGCAAGTGGTTCCGCCGTCGGAAGCGAACACGCCGGAAGCAAATGCCAACCCCGCTGAGGAAAAGGTAGCCGCAACGGTTTAGTTTCAGTTTCCTAGGGCGATCGGGTGGTGATGAGCTGCCCGATGCCTTGACCCCAGTTGGTTGCTTATTTAGGGCGATCGACTGGGGTTATTGTTTGCAATGAATGTTGGCATTGGCTCGACAGTCAAGAAGACCGTGGTGGCAACACAACATTTTGAAGCCTATAGATTTCAAGCACTGCTATTATGTAAGACTCGAAACGTAGGATTGTTGCTTTCCCACAGGCGAACTTTTGTATAGAGATGTGTCTGGTAGAAAAATACTCCTTCGTAAGCCAGTCGCAAACTTCGTTCTAAATCATCTGGTTTTACTTCAGATTTATTCTTCTTGGAAGCAAGTTGGCGCAATCCAAGAGATAGAATTTCAACTAAGTCATGTCCACAGCAAACTTGCCAAGGATCATGACTATTATTTCTTTGATTTTCTATTTTCTTTTGCAGATCTTCAGTTTGTAATAAATGAGCTTGCGACTTATTTTTAACCTCCTTTATGAAATTTTTTAGACAAATTTGAATTGTTTTTCCATCAATAAATTTGGCAAATTCAATCCCATCAAAAGTTAAGTCTAGTGACTCCTGCAAGGAAATCCACCTCAAATATCCAATAGGTATTCCACAGTCAAGAAGTTTCGTTCTGATTGTATTACTAAAATCAGTCATTTTCTGTCTAGAGCTTTCATCGTCACTCCGAATTCCAAACTCGCGAATCACCTTTTCAAGAGCAGGTGAAATCAGAAGCATAGTTTCTAAGTCATGCGTGTCTGTCTGAATCAAATTAGGGCTTGTAGAGACGAAATTTTCAAGTCGATCAAAATCTGCATCAACAATAGCAATCACACCTTGGAAACTAAAACCTTCCAGACTCTCTAGAATACTGATAGCTCTTGACTTTCCTGAAGTTACTATTATTTGGCATTCTTTGTCATCGATAAAGCGCTCATAGAAGGTTCTATCTGAGTTGCCTTCAATCAATAAAAAAGCACCAGAAAATGTGCTTCTCCTCATGTGAATAGCATTCGCTTCGCGATTAACAGAAATATGATCTCTCATTGCTGCGGTCTTTTTAGCTCCACAGTCAAATCCCAACGGTCTTGAATAATATCAGGAGAGTGGGTGGCAATCAGAATATCAAGATCGGCAAGCTCTGTAATCTCTTGCAAATCTTTTAAGAACTGAGACTGCCAGCCTACGTGAAGCGAAAGTTCAGGTTCATCAATTAAGACTAAGGAATTTGGCTGAACCTTGAACAGTAATTCGTACAGCAGTACTAGTTCATGTTGTTCACCAGATGATAAGTCTGTCGGTGAAACTGTGCCATGATCTGGCGAATTAGGATGATATAGTGTATTAAAAACAAATCCTTTGTCTTTGCTAAAGCTGATCTCTTTATAGGAGTAAGAGAATTTTTTATTAATGATCCTTTTAAGCAAGTCAATTTTGTTTGCGATTTCACGGAAAACGTCAAGTTTTTTCTCGACATCTTCAATGTAGACCGAAAGAACATTTCGAGTACTTTCATCAATTGATTGCAGTTGAGTTAGTAACTCTGTATCCCCATCCTGATCTAATAGACCAATTTCAATCAATCCAGAACGAGTTTCTTCTAGCTCATCTAATTGCTGGCGGAGTTGTTCATCTGTAACTTCAGGAGATAATGGTTGCTTGACCACTCTTGCAGGAAAGGTTCTATCGAGAGACTGAGAAGTTGCACCATATTCTGCAAGTTTCGATTTAATGAGTTGAGCAATCTCTTCTGAATAGGCTAGTACTGTGGGCGACATTGAAGGTGAACCAGAGTAGCTTCTAGAAGAACGACTCGGAAGAAAATTTAATAATCGTTGTGATTCGATTAACCGAATATGAACATCACTTTTTAACTTAATTAACCAGTCATCTTCTGTGTATGGATTTCCTTCATCAGTCAGAAGATGACCGTACTTTTCGAGCACTTCTTGGGCCGTAAGAGGTTCACCTGTGCGCAAATCTCGCCACAGTTTGCTTCCGATTTGGCGAATTTCGGGTATAACTTCCTCCCATACATCAGGATCAAAACGAAAATTTGACATTTTTCGCTTTGTCATTCTTTGGTTGCTTTTTAAACAGAAAACTTTGTCTTCTTGTCCTGGCTCACGATAGACAAATTCGATGTCTTGTAAATGGCTTTGCATCTTGTCTTTTGTATTCCCTTTAATTGCCACACTATCCCCATTAACAAATTCAATCTGGAAGTTCCTGAATGGAATTTTTTTGAAAATAGAATATTGAGCATTAAAAAATCCATTCAACATTCTCAGGATAGCTGTTTTTCCAAACCCATTCGGCCCGTGAATAATTGTAATTTTTTCGCTTAAATTCAACGATATTTCATGGTTAAAAACACCAAAAAGTCCATCAACAGAGATTTTTTGAATTTTCATGTTTTTTCTGGTTTTACACAATTTGCTATTAGTAGTCTTGGCAAAGTGCAGGTCAAAATTTGAGCCGCCACACAAATAGTATAATTGACGGATGTGTAATAAAAAGGCGATACCTCTAAGTTAGCATCACTGTTACTTGGTGGGCGATGGGAAACCGACGATATAGCCTCGTCGTCACTAGCCCGACTCGTCCCTGAAGACTGAGGCAGACCATGGGACGCTACATCATTTTCAAAACGGAAACGGCCGACGCGGAAGGGTGGGATGATCGGCAACTGATGCCCAGCGGTAGCCTGACGGATATTTTGGCTGAGTATTACGATGCGTCTCAGCGCCCCTTGCCTCAACCGGGCTATCGATTGCGCGATTATGTGCGGGTTGAGTCGGCAATCGATCCGCAATTTCCCGCCGCCAGCACCCACAGCCGCCTTAGCAATTGGCAAGTAACACGGGTTGAGGTTTATGAACCTCGGGAGATGGGCAGCGCGTTTGAGGCGATCGCCGTTTGTTTTTGTCAGTGGGTTCCGATCGCCGCCCCGATCGAACCCTTACCCGCGATCGAATCCCCAGCACTCAACCCAGCTTGATTAAACCCATTTGGTTGGTTTCGATGATGCATGGTGGTGGTGCGTAGGACAAAAGCTAACTGTTTCGTGACTCCGAGATCGTACTCCTATGCACCCTATCAAGGGATTGCAAAGAGTTCGTCAAGATCGCTCGACAAGAATGGATTATCCTCATCCAGATCCTCAGAAGGTGTTGTCCCGAAGATTTCCATGAGTGCTTTTAAGTGTTCAGGGCCATTGTTTTCGTAGTAGTCGATCGCCACATTCCCTACGTTCTGAATTGCTTTGTAATCAAACCCAAAGCCAATCACTGCACCAACTACAGGAAGCGCCTGACGCAAGCCTCTATTAATTCCTTTCTCAGCCATCTGCTTGCCAAATGTCTTCCAAATCATTTCTCGCAACGGATGCATAGTGCCTACTTTCTGCACAAGCTTTGGCATATGTTGCAAAACAATATCCTTACCTAGAGGAGAGGTCACTGCCGTTTTCAACAATCTTGGCATTGATTGAGTACTAATATTTAGAAGCGCATCTTTAACTAGCGGAAAAGCACCTGCTTTCTGCACAAACTTTGGCAATAACTGAGTGCTGAAATTCAGAATTGCATCTTTCCCCATGTGAGCCGCTCCTTGGGCAACATACCTGCTGCTGTGTGAAATAGTTGATTTCACAGCGGTCGCCGTAGCAATCTTTGTCGCTGCTTGTGCAACTGTAGCTTTCAGGTTGTGGCTAGATTGATGATTTTGCTCTTCACGTTCCAATTCTGATTCAAGATCTGTGAATGCTTGTTCTATCTGAGCCGCCAGCATTTTCTGGAGTGATCGAGAAATATCATCGAAGGACTTATTAGACAGGATCAGCGAAGCATCAGTCTTGAAATCTGTTGTTTCAGCAGAGTAGCCATAGGCATAGGCCACACCTTGAATAGTAAAGGCTTGTAATTGTAGTGTCTTGACTAAAGCAACCGGCAAGGTAGCCACTAGCAAAGGCAGGCCTAATAAGCCTGTTCCCGCTCCCATCAAACCACTCCACAAGGCTTGCTGCCCGATGATGATTTTTGCAATCTCTTTGGGTGATGCGGCGGGATTATCGATGCGTGCTTTATGGACGGCTTCCCGCACGGTAGAAAAATCAACGCTGGAAATGCTATCTAGGAGGCCCTCAATACTGCGCTGCAAATCGAATGCTGATTCGGATGTGGATTCAGACATGAGAATTCTGAGGGGGAAACTAGGAATCAGAACTGTCCATGGCAAACATAAGCGACTTGAGGAGCTTCACAGTTTCATGGCTGAACTGCTTTATTTTTAATCGCCATGCTCATTCTCCAATGAAATTACAACAATGTTTCCCTAATTTTTAATTAATCACGGCTTTTTTGTGATTCTGATCACTGATACCGAAATAAATGGATCACAAAAGGTACTTTATAAACTGGATTATTAGTTGATTTCTGCTCTGCATGGTAGACGGTGTGTGGGAATGCCGATTAGGCGCTTCGTGATGCCGTTTGCAGGCGGGAAAATGCTTTGAACTGGGACGGTCGGGAAGCAGGCTGCCTGACACGCTAGGGAGATTGCTTTGTCTGGAAGGCGCTTACGATTGGCGATCGCCCGTTGCAGAAGCGCTTGTGCCAAGATCACAGCAGACGATCGAGTGGAGGATCAAGCGATGAATTCAGGGGACTTGCGATCAGCCGCGCTGCGATT
The DNA here is from genome assembly GCF_014698135.1 of Limnothrix sp. FACHB-881. Lineage (NCBI taxonomy): Bacteria > Bacillati > Cyanobacteriota > Cyanophyceae > Pseudanabaenales > Pseudanabaenaceae > Limnothrix > Limnothrix sp. FACHB-881. Next base: position 61,390 of record NZ_JACJSN010000015.1, on the reverse strand, counting down.
ATCAGTGGGCGATCGATTGCGGCTGATTTGGGACTTGGTGCGATCGCTCCTGGGCTGGGATGGGGTGATCGAGCCGACCGTGCCCGCAGAACCTAACCTAGAACAGGCGATCGCCCGAATTGAGCCGCTGATTGACCAGGCGGCAAGTCACCAACCGCACTATCAACCACAACTCAAGACCCGTTTGCTGGATAACTTGCGCCACACATTTGCCCAATCCCCGAACCATTGGCAAACCCTATTAGCCATGTCAGAGACGGCGTTATCAGAAAAAGTAGCGTTGCTGTTAGCCACTGAAGCCTTACTTGCAGCCAGTGAAGACGAATCTGAAGCGGATCAGGCAGAATTGCAGCAACTGATTGAAGGGCGATAAACCGAATGGTTTATTTACTAGATACCAATATTGTCAGTGAGTTTTTAAAACGGGATTCTCAACTGCTGTCCCAGCTTCGGTTGTTATTGGCAACTGAGTCCGTAGCCATTAGCGCCATAACTTACTATGAAATTCGGCGGGGTCTATTAGCGAAGGCCGCACCCAAACAATTAGAACTCTTTGATCGATTCTGCCAGCTTGTGAATATCGTACCGGTCACACATCCCGAAATTGTCAATATTGCCAGCGAGATTTATGCAAATCTGCGATCACGTGGTTGTTTGATTCAAGATGCAGATATTTTGATTGCGGCAACAGCGATCGCCCAAAATTGGATTTTGATTTCCAATGATTCTGATCTCTCTCGCGTGCAAGGATTACGATTGGAAAATTGGCTGATTCGTTGAATCTAAAAAACAATGGAGGATCAAGCAATGAATCCAGGAGACTTGCGATCGGCAGCGCTGCGATTATCAGTGGGCGATCGGTTGCGGCTGATTTGGGACTTGGTGCGATCGCTCCTGGGCTGGGATGGGGCGATCGAGCCGGCCGCGCCCGCAGAACCTAGCCTAGAACGGGCGATCGACCGGATTGAACAACTAATTGACCAGGCCTTGGCGGCACATCCCGACTGGGATCCTGGCTTGAAACGGCCGGTACTCGATCGGGTGGCATCTTCCCTTTCGCAATCGCCCGATCGTTGGCGAGCCATCTTAGCCACACCAGAGGAAACGCTTCTGAAGCGTGTGAGCTTGTGGCTAGTTATGGAAACATTTAGTCAGATTGCAGCCGAAGAATCCGACACAGAGAAAGCAGAACTCGTGGCCATCATTGAGGGGAAATAGTGTTGGTTGGCTATCTGCTAGATACGAATATTGTGAGTGCCATCATTCAGGGCAATACCTCAGTAAAAGCTAAGTTTCTTGAGGTAATTGTGGTGATGCCCATCGCTATTAGCGCTATTACCTACTTTGAATGTCGGCGTGGTTTGTTAGCGAACAAGTCGCAAAAGAAAATCCAAGCCTTTACTGATTTTTGCCAATTGGTCGATGTCTTGCCAGTGACGCATCCAGAAATTGTGGACATTGCTAGCGAGATTTATGCAGATCTGCGATCGCGCGGTTGCCTAATTCAAGATGCAGATATTTTGATTGCGGCAACGGCGATCGCCCACAATTGGATTTTGATTTCCAACGATTCTGATCTCTCTCGCGTGCAAGGATTGCAATTGGAGAATTGGTTAATTCGCTAAACTGCTAACCCTTGCCCACAATCGACTTTTCAGCCTTTCATTTGGATGATTAGGCTTTTTGGGCTTTGTAGAGTTGCTTAAAGCGTTCCTGCTGAATTTTGTGATCAACGATCGGGGCGGGATAACCCAATGATCGACGCTCGATCGGGGTGATTTTTCCAGTGAGTAATGATCCCGTATCCAACCGGCGCAACTCAGGAACCCACTGGCGAATATAGTCACCCTCCGCATCAAATTTTTGGGCTTGGCTAGCGGGATTAAAAATGCGTAATGGCTTCGGATCCATGCCACTGGAAGCGCTCCACTGCCAACCGCCATTGTTAGCCGAAAGATCGCCATCGACCAGATTTTGCATAAAGTATTTTTCGCCCCAACGCCAATCAATGATCAAATCTTTGGTTAGGAAACTGGCCACAATCATGCGACAACGGTTGTGCATCCAGCCGGTTTCATTCAGTTGACGCATTGCCGCATCAACGATCGGATAACCCGTTTGGCCATTGCACCAAGCTTCAAAGAGAGCTTCATTGTTCTCCCAAGGAAAAGTTTTGAGGGGCGCACGATAGGCTCCTTCCGCAAGTTCGGGAAAGTGATACATCACATGTTGATAAAACTCGCGCCAGGCTAATTCCTGTTGCCAGGTGCGAATGCTGTTGATGGCTTCTTCGCTGCGGGCATGGTCGAGGGCGCTGGCGCTGGCCTGCCAAATTTCCCGAATCCCGATCGCCCCAAATTTCAAAGCGGCGCTCAGGCCCGATGTGCCCTCTAAGGCGGGGAAGTTGCGATCGGGATCGTAGGCTTCAATGGCGCGTTGGCAGAAGGTTTCCAAGCGCGATCGGGCGGCGGCGGTTCCTGGTTCCAAAATCCAAGGCCCATCCCAGGGATACCCCAATTGGCGAGCGGTGGGCAGCAGGATCGCCTGGGTTTTGGCCCGTTCAGCTTCGGTGAGGGGCAAGAGGCGATCGGGCGTGGGAGCGGGGGCCGCTTTCGATCGGGACTGCCAATTTTTCCAAAAGGGCCCATAGACCGTGTAGGGCGTGCCGGAGCCGGTGCGAATTTCGTCCGGCGCATGGAGCAGTTGATCCCACTGGGTTTGAGCAGCAACGCCCCGCTCCTTCAGGGCAGCCAACAGGGCCCGATCTCGCTGCAAGGCGTAGGGTTCCACATCCCAATTCCAGGCCACGGCCACAGCTCCGAGGCGATCGGCTAAGTTGGGAATTTCCACCGTGGGATCCCCTTTGAGGATCAGGAAATCTCCGCCCCGTTCTTGATAGGTTTGCTGCAATTCTGCCAAGCAACCGATCAGATAAGCCACCCGTGCGGGAGCCACATCATCCCGATCAAGAATTCCAGGATCAAGACAGAAAATACCGACAACTTTGGGCGATCGAGCAACGGCTTGGGCCAGACCTAAATTATCGGAAATTCGCAGGTCTTTTCGATGCCAAAACAGAATTAAGTCAGTCATGATTTCTGCCAATGATTCAGAGTAACGAATTAAGGAATATGGTTTCAGAGTTTGCTCTAGTCCCTGAATCAGACACTAAATAAGCCTGCCAAGAAGGAGCTTAGGGCCTGTCGTCATTTCCTAGGATCGGGCGGAGACAATTAATTTTCCATGTCCCAGGCGTTGTAACAAGGGGCTTAAGCCCCTTGTTCCCCACGATCTACCAACGGCAGAATCAAGGTTTCAGGTGATTTAACGACACGCCCTAAGCCCTTTGTCTATGCCATGGATTTCGTTTTGCCTGTGGTTTAGATCGCGCATTGCGGATCGCACATTGCGGATTGCAAGACTCAGCCGCTGATCTGTACGGAATCACGAAACTTCTGAGGCAATTGGCTTAGTTTGATCCCGCTAGAAATGGCTTGGCTAGAAAATAGCTGGTGACGGTTTTGGCATCGACCATCACCCCCGATCGCACCGTTTCTTCAAACACTTCAGGAGTCATCAACACCACTTCAATATCTTCATCGTCATCCTGTAGCGGTGGTTTTTCTAGCTTGGTCAAATCTGTGGCCAAGAAGGCATAAATTAGCTCATCGGAATAGCCCGGGGCGATCGGGAAATCTCCCAAACAATGCCAAGTGGCGGCCGCATAGCCCGTTTCTTCTTCAATTTCCCGCCGAATGGTTTCCGCCGGATCTTCACCCAATTCCACGGTTCCAGCCGGAAACTCTAACAAGCGCCCTTGCATGGCGAAGCGATATTGCCGCACCAACACCAGTTGCCCATCGTTCGTGACCGGCACGGCCAAGGCCCCGCCGGGATGGCGAATACATTCCCATTCCCCCTCTGCGCCGTTGGGTAACCGCAATTGGGCAACCTCAAAGGCAAACTTACGACCACGATAGGTGAGGCGATCGCGGAGTTTGTGGGCGAGTTCGGTTCCAAGGGGCATAGGACGGATGAATCGTGAGTTAGGCTAGGGGAATGACTGCTGAACAGTCTAGCGTTTGGACGATTTGCGCGATCGCCCGGCCCGTGAGCGGTTCCACCCAGTCGGGGGCAATTTCCGCCAGGGGAACCGCAAAAAATGCTCGATCGCCCAATCCCGGATGGGGCACTTGTAGCCGAGGCGTTTGCATCACCCGATCGCCATAAAGCAACAGATCCAAGTCCAAGGTGCGCGGCCCCCAATGCACTGTCCGCACTCGCCCTGCCTCGTTTTCCAGAGCTTGTAGCCGATCGAGCAAGGCCTCTGGGCTGAGGGCGACCTTCAACAGGGCACAACCATTCAGAAAGTCCGGCTGGGGCGGGCCCATCGGCGGGTTGCGATACCAGCGAGATCGACCCGTGACTTGAATTCCCGGTGTGGCATCCAAAGCCGCCAAGGCCCGCTCAAAGGTGGCGGCCACGTCGCCCAAGTTGCCCCCCAGGGCGATCGCACAGGGGATCGCACAGGATACTGAATGCTTGGGTATTGAATACTTGGGTGTTGAATACGTGGGTATTGAATGCGTTGGCTCCCTCTGTGCCAAATTCATGGAGTCTGCCAAATTCTGCCCCGAAGTCGAATCGCTGTCCTGGGGGCAAGGCAAAGGTTCCATCTGCGGCGTTATTTTTGCCGTGACTGGCGCTGTTAGTGGTGTTGTCGTGGGTACTGTTGTGGGTATTGCTCTTGGTGCTGCCGTCGGTGCTGCCGTCGGCGTTGTCCCATCGTCCGCTGCCCGATCGCCCGTGAATTGCGCCATCGTTTCCGTCATTCGCTGCCTGTTAATTCGCCCTTGATTGGCCCTATGGCCCCCGCCTCGGGCCGTTACCAAACGGTCACCGCCAAACCGCTCCTTAAAATACCGCCGATTCTGAACTTCTCCTCAACTTCTGATGAATCTTCCCCCCGATCCCTCCTGGTTCCATTTGTTGATTCGTTTAGGGCTGGCTCTGTTTGTGGGGGGAGCCATTGGGATCGATCGCCAGTTGCGACACAAGCCCGCCGGAATGCGCACTCATATGCTGGTGAGTTTGGGAGCTGCCCTGTTTGCCATTATTCCGGCGGAAATGGGGGCGAATATTGATGCCATTAGCCGATCGGCCCAAGGTGTGGCCACCGGGGTGGGTTTCTTGGGCGCGGGGGAAATTTTACGCACCAAACGCAGCGAAGAGAAGGTGAAGGGATTGACCTCAGCAGCAGCCATTTGGGTCTCAGCCGGATTGGGGTTCGCGGCGGGCTGCGGCTTGTTAGGAGTGGCCACCCTGGGGGCCCTGATGGCTTTCCTAGTCTTGCGCTTGAATGGGGTGGAGCGGCGTTTAACTCGCAATTTTGATATGAACGCAATTATGGACGATGACTAAACTACAGCAGCTCCCACTTGCCAAAGCCGCCTGGCCCAAGATGGCGAATTTGGTTTATTTAGATTGTCATGCCACGACCCCGATCGATCCCCGAGTGGCGGAGGCCATGTGGCCTTTTTTAACGGACTATTTTGGCAACGCAGGCAGCAACCATGCCTACGGTTGGGCCGCGGCGGCCGCGGTCGATCGATCCCGGGCTACTTTGGCGGCGGCGATCAACGCCAGCCCTGAGGAGATTTTGTTCACCAGCGGTGCAACGGAAGCCAACAATCTGGCCATCAAGGGCGTGGCCGAGGCCTATCTCAACAAAGGGCGGCACTTGATTACGGTGGCCACAGAGCATTCGGCGGTGCTGGATCCCTGTCGCTATTTACAGTCCCTGGGGTTTGAGGTGACGGTTTTGCCGGTCGATCGCCTGGGTTTGTTGGATCTGGAGGCCCTGGCCCAAGCCATGCGGCCGGAAACGGTGCTGGTGTCGGTGATGGTGGCGAATAATGAGATTGGTGTTTTGCAGCCGATCGAGCAAATTGGGGCCCTCTGTCGCGATCGGGGCGTGCTGTTTCACACGGATGCGGCCCAGGCGATCGGGAAAGTGCCCCTTGATGTACAAACCCAGTCGATCGATCTCATGTCCCTGACGGCCCACAAGGTTTATGGGCCCAAGGGCATTGGGGCCCTGTACGTACGGCGGGGCAACTCCCGCGTGGCCTTGGCTCCCCAATTGCACGGCGGCGGCCAGGAACGGGGGCTGCGGGCGGGAACTTTGCCCGTGTCGCAAATTGTTGGGTTTGGCCGGGCGATCGAGCTGGCGATGGAGCACCTGGCCACTGAAGCAGAACAACTGCAAATGCTGCGCGATCGGCTTTGGGAGCGATTGCAAACCTACTTTGCCACCGCGCCGGGTTTGGCCCTGGAACTCAACGGCCACCCCAGCCTCCGCCTGCCGGGTAACTTGAACGTCACGATCGAGGGCTTGCCCAACGGAGCCGTTTTGAAAGCCATTCAGTCGATCGCCGCTGTGTCTTCTGGCTCCGCTTGCCAATCGGAAACCGGCCGCCAATCCCATGTGCTCAAGGCGCTCGGGCAGTCGGCGGGCCCTCTCACCACAACGCTGCGGTTTGGGTTGGGTCGCTTCCATGACTTCGCCACGATCGATCGAGTTGCGACCCGGTTAATTGGGGCGATCGAACAGATTCGCCGCAACGCTGGAACCCTAGCGTGAAGGCTCTTCCACAGACTCAAACCGCATCCCAAATGGGCCACCCTTCGTTTAACTCCCCCGTTAACCATTGACCAGGCCTTGACCAGGCATTAACCAGGCGCTGAGTCAAAAATCTAGCCAGTCCATGACGGTCGGCCACGGTATTTTGCGCTAGGGACAGAATTTCCCCCTCAATTTCCAAAATTTCTGCTACCTTGCGCTGTATCGTGCCAAGGCCGCAATCATCGCTCACCCCGCCCCCGGCTATTCCAAACCGCTGTTCAAAGCCGCTGTTCAAAGCCGTTGTTCAAAATCTCCATGAACAATCCGGTTTTCAGCACCGAGCGATCGGGTTATGCAATCAAGGTGGCATAACCGGCGCGATCGGGTAAAACTGATGGGGAGTTTGCTGAAAGGCGAAGTAGCATTCCCATGCACCCTAAATATTTGCCTCTAAATAACCCATTCAAAATGCTTAGGAGTTGGTCAAATTTCTAATTTTGTCTGAATTTTGCTGTTCTTCATGTCATTTTTCACACCATTGCAGTTTCACCTTCAAAAGCTTTTCTTGAACTAAACGGAATTTCGCTCTATTCATCATTCAATTCTATGGATTTAGAACCCTTAATTTTTAGCAACTGATAACCACCGATACCTATTGCTCACGTCCCCTGACCGCATCAACCCTCAACTTGCCTCGTTCATCGTGAGTCTGTCGGTTAGTTCCGTTGCTCCGCGATGTTTTCTCAACCGCTATTCCTACCCTTCCGGCTCTTCCTGTTGCCCCTATGACTCGGCTGTTTTCTAAACGATCTGGCTCTTCGCGATCCCAAGCCGCCCATGGCTATCGTTCCAGTAAGGTGGGGCAAAACTTCAATCAGCGATCGCGGTTTTCTTGGCGATGGTGGCTGTTGGCGTTGGTGACCTGTGCGGCGGTGTTGGGAGGCAGCTACGCCTGGACGACCAACAATGCTTCGCTGAAAACCGCCTTGGACAATTCCGCCGTGGCCTCTCAATCGGCTCCGCCCCTTTCCCTGGGTGAAGCGCTCGATCGCAGCATTGGTAACTTTCGCCAGCAAGTGACCAGCCAAGAGCAGGAAATTTTGATGGCTCTGGGAAATTTGCCCCAAGCTTTTGTGGGCAAACTGGTGCGGGATCAACGCCTGGCCAGCGGTGAGAAGGTGGTGGCGTTGACCTTTGACGATGGGCCAGCCCCCCGTTACACCGATCAGGTGCTGGACATTTTGAAACAGGAAGACGTGAAGGCCACGTTCTTTGTGATTGGTCGCATGTTCCAAGCCTTCCCGACGATCGGGCAGCGCGTGGCCCGGGAAGGTCATGTGCTCGCGAATCACACCTGGTCCCATGGTTACCATCGCCATGCTCCGGCGGCGGCGGCCCGTGAAATTGACCAAACCGCCGCCATCATCCAAGCCAAAACCGGCCAGGTGGCTCGCCTTTATCGGCCGCCGGGTGGCGTTTTGAACAATGGGATGGATACCTACGCCCAAGGTCGTGGATACGCCACAATTCTGTGGGGCACGGATACGGGCGATTGGCGCAGACCTTCGGCGGCCACCATTGTCGATCGGGTGATGCGGACTATGCACCCGGGCGATATTGTGCTGATGCATGATGGCGGGGGCGATCGACACAACACGGTGGCAGCCTTGCCCATCATCATTCGGCAACTGAAAGCCCAGGGTTACCGCTTCGTCACCATGCCGGAACTCTTGCAACTGCGGGCCCAAGCCAGCCGCTCCGCCAACACCCGAGCCACGGCCAAGCCCCAACCAACAGCGGCCGCAACGCAACCGGCTAGCCCTGGGCCCGGGGCGATCGACCCAACGGTCAACGCTCCCATGAATGCCCCCAATTCCACCATGGATTTACCGCTGTAGGAACCGCTGAAGTCGTTGCTGCTGTGTTCCCCGAATCGGCTGATTTGCCTGGGCCAATTGCCAAATAGAGTCTAGGTTCCCCGAATCGAGTGATTTGCCTGGGCCAATTGCCAAATTAAATTGGCGCGCTATGGTGTATGGAACTTGTGCCGATCCCCGACAATTGCCTTGGGGATCGGTTCACGAGTGCCGCCCTATGCCAGATTTTGGCGCGAGGAGATCCCCTATGGCTAATGTGCAGACTTGCTCGACTTGCGGTGTGCGGATTGAAATGAATCCGCTGGGTGATCGAGTGCTGTTTTCCTATGGCAGCCCAGGCACGAGGGCGCGTCTCTGGAGCCGAGTTTGTAAATTTGTAGCCGATCGGGGAGGTTGCATTAACCAAGATCAAGGGGCGATCGGGGCCACTGAGCCAAGTGATGAATATAATCCGATGCCGGAAGGGTAATCGAGCACGGATATAAAACTGAGAACGGAAGTGGCGGGTCAACCAACGACGATCGAACATGGGACAGAGAAAGTCCATCGGGTACTGCGTTGGGCCCGCCGATGGGGGCAGGGGATCGGCTGATCATCCCCTGCCTTTGGTTTTGGGAGAGCATTTTGAGCATGGGTCAAGATTTGGGCGATCGCGCCGGCCAACTAGGCAGCGGGTTCAAGGTTCACGGGTTCAGAATTCACAGGTTTCACCACTGGCTCAATCCAGACCATTGGCAAAGCTGGTGGCAGGGTTGGTGGCAGACCGATTGGGCCAAGCTGCTGGGTCTGTGGCTGTTGGTGTTGCTGGTCGATCGGGCTTGGTTCGCGATCGACCAATCAGCCCCCGCCTGGGATCAAGCGGAATATCTGACGGCGGCCCTGACCTATGCCGATGCCCTGCGGGATCCCCAGTGGTTGTCTGGTTCCTGGTGGGTGGATTTTTGGCGACTCTCCCCCAAAGTGCCGCCCCTGGTGGCAATCATCACCGTGCCGTTTTTATGGCTGTTTGGCCCCACGGCCGATGCTGCGACGGCGTTGAATTCCGCCTGTTCGCTGCTGTTGCTGGGGTCGGTTTATGCGATCGGGCGGCGATTGTTCGATCGCACCACGGGCTGGTGGGCCGCCCTGCTGTGTAGTGTGATGCCCGGTCTGTGGCGCGTGCGGCTGGACTATCTCACCGAATTCCCCTTGGTGACCGTGGTAACGGCGGCCTTTGCGGCCCTGGTGTTTTGGGCAACGGGGGGCCGATTTGGCCCCTGGCGCGGACGTTTGGCCCATTGGCTGTGGGCGATCGGGCTGGGGCTGTTGTTGGGAGCTGGGCTGCTGACCAAGCAACCGGTGGTTTTCTTCCTGGGGTTGCCCTGGGCGGGATTGCTGGCCGTTGCCCTCTGGCGATCGCGCTGGGAACGGGTCACCCAAGGCCTGTTGGCCCTGGGGATCGCTTGGATCGTAGCGGCTCCTTGGTATCAGGCGAATTGGCTCTTTGTGCTCAGTGGCGGCAAGCGGGCCACGGTGGATTCCGCGATCGTGGAGGGTGACCCGGCCCTCAACACCCTTGATGCTTGGATTTATTACCTGAAGCTTTTTCCGCAACATCTGTCTTGGCCCCTGCTGGGCCTGGCGATCGCGGGGGGCTGTTTGGCCTTTCTGAAATATCAACAACAACTGGCCTGGCCCGATCGGCCCTGGCCCAGTTCACCAGTCCCCAAGGACGATCGCCGGGGGTGGCTCTGGACGTTGGGCTTTTGGCTCGGAGCCTATCTGTTGTGTTCCTTGCTGGTGAACAAAGACTGGCGCTACGTTTTGCCCTATTGGCCCGTGGGGGCGATCGTCTTGGCCCGAGGCTGGCTGGTTTGGGGAGCGCGGGTGCGGTGGAGCCTGTTGGGGCTGACGGTGTTGCTGTCGGTGCTCAGTTGGTTGCCGCCCACGGCCGCCGGGGTGGCTCCCTTGGTTCCCGGGCCGATGCGGGTGGTGCAATGGGGGCCCGCCTTGCCCCATGCCCAAGTGGTGCAGGCCGTGATCGATCGCGCGCCCCATTTGCAATCCACCGTGGGTGTGTTGCCCTCCACCGCCGAACTGAATCAACACAACCTCAATTTCTTTGGAGCCGCCCGAAATTTTCAGGTTTATGGCCGGCAGGTGGGCACTGATCCGCAGGCCGTGGCCCAAGATGCCCGATCGCTCGATTGGTATTTGCTGAAAACTGGTGACCAGGGATCGATGCGCGGCCGACGACGACGAGAAGCCCAAGCGGCCACCAGCCAAACCCTGCGCCAAAGTTCCGAGTTGCAGTTGGTGGAACATTGGCCCGTGGCGGCGGATTCCGAATGGCAACTTTGGCAGCGGCGATCCCCATCGGTGACGGTCACCCCCTTGGCCAATCCGGCTCCCTTGAAGCTCATGGCCCAACTGCCGAAGCGGCTGCCCCCGGGCCAAGTTGCGCCGGTCACCTACCGTTGGCAGGGCCCGGCGGCCCAACTGCAAGGGGGCTTGGCCCTGTTGACCTGGCAGCGGGAACCCACACCCGATCGCCCGGCGGGTCGCACCGGTTGGATTGACGATCGGGCCATTGGTCGCGGCCGATTAATGACCCCTCTTCCCCCGTCCGCCGGCCAGGCCTGGGAGGTTTGGGATCGATCGGCGATGGTCTTACCGCCGGACTTGGCCCCCGGTCGGTATCGTCTTTGGGCGAGTTTGTTGCCCAACGATCCCCAATTGGGCGATCGGGCCCAGCCGATCGCGATTCCCACAGAAGCCACCGTGGTGATTGACCCGGCCGCCCCGGCCCAACCGGCTCCCGAACTGGACGGCGTGGCCCAACTGCGGCTGCTGGGATTGCAATTGAGATCGGGGCGATCGGGCTTGGAATCCGTGTTCAACACCATTGGCCGGATTAACCAATACAATCCCAATCAAACCTACGTGGCCCAAGCGGAACTGACCCTCCGTTATCGCCTCAGTCAACAGCCCGATCGGCTCGGTTGGCGCTATGCCCTCGGCTTGGCCCAAGTGTTGGATCAAAACACCAGCGGCGCGATCGCCACCTTCGAGCAAATCACCCAAGCGGAACCACGCAACCCTTGGGCTCAGGCCTACTTGGCCGTGGTGCGGCTTTATGAATTTCAAACCGATGCCGCCTGGCCCGCCATCCAACAAGCCTTAGCCTTGGCTCCCCGAGTGCCCGAATTCCACTACCTAAAAGCCGTGGCCCATGCCCAACGCTGGGAACTGGGCCGGGCGATCGCGGAGTTGCGAATCGGTCAGTCCCTGGAGCCGGCCGCCACCCAAAGCCACCACCCCCCGATCGGGTTAATCCCGCCCATCAGTAGATCACAACCTGTTGATCATGACCCGTTGATCGCGATCGGTCGCCTTGCCGTACAATAGGATGCTTGCTTATACCCTTTTTTGCCGCCAAGACCCAGCATCTGTTTAGGGCTGTGCAGTCCAGCGGTCTCAAGCATTAGCCCCTGTCGAGTTTCGACAGTCCAACCCTTAGTCAACAAGCAGAAACACCGCAATGGCTAAAAAGTCCATGGTCGAGCGCGAAAAGAAGCGCGATCGCCTGATTGCTAAATATGCCGCCAAGCGTGCCGATCTGAAGGCGCAGTTTGAATCCGCCCAGGATCCGATGGAAAAGCTGGCCCTGCATCGCCAAATTCAGCGCCTGCCCCGCAACAGCGCCCGGAACCGCCACCAAAACCGCTGCTGGTTAACTGGCCGTCCCCGTGGCTACTACCGCGATTTTGGTCTGTGCCGGAATGCTCTGCGCGAAATGGCTCACCAAGGCTTGCTGCCCGGTGTGGTCAAGTCGAGCTGGTAAGCAACGAACTGGCCAGCATCAGCAGTACCATTACCGCACCGTTTTGGGGCTTCTTGCCGAAGTCCATCCCGTTTTCACAAAAGCACGCCGATCCACCCGATCGACGTGCTTTTGGTTTTTGATCAGTCAGAATCAAAATAGCATCAGCCTTTAATTAAGACTGCGATCGCCAATTTCAAATATTTTTTCCTCGGTATAAATCCCCGATCGCCACTGCCGGCCAAATACTTTCAAGCATCACCCGATCGCCCACGCCGAACACCACAACGACTCTATAGGCTGCCATGATCGCCATTCCAAACTACATCAACCCTGACGAATACCTAATCATCGATCGCGATAGTCCCACCCGCCACGAATACCGTCGCGGCCTCGTCTACGCGATGGCAGGCGGCAGCGATGCCCACTCACAGATTGCAATCAAGCTACTGGGTCTGATTGACCGTCATCTAGAAAATACGCCGTGCCGTGTTTACAACGAGGTCAAGGTCAACTACAAAGATGAGTTTTACTATTACCCCGATGCCTTCGTGACCTGCGATCCCCGCGATCGCGCCGACCGCTACATCAAACGCCACCCAAAATTGATCGTCGAAGTCCTATCCCAAAGCACGCGAGTCTTTGATCTGGGTCAAAAGTTCGAGGATTATCGGCAAATCCCAGACCTAGAGGAATACGTTCTCATTGATCAGGATCAGCGCTGGGTGGAATGCCGCCGCCGCCAACCGGACAACACTTGGACAGCGGTGATCTATGGAACAGGGGATCGAATTACGCTTCAAAGTATTAATTTAACCTTCCCCCTTGAGCAACTCTATCGAGGCTTGGATTAACGTTAGTTTAGGTCAGTCCCCAATGACTTTGAATGGGTTGATATTCCCTAAACAAACCTAAACGAAAAACAAACCTAAAGAAGATGTCTGAAAAGCCAAAATTGCTACTCTGTACACCCCAGTGATCGACTTAAACAAGGGGCTTAAGCCCCTTCCATGACTATTGGCGCTTGCTCGTGCCAAAGAATACTTTTTAAACATCCTCTAAACAAAATAGAGGCGGCGTTCGCAGCGCACATCGGCTGGAAGGCAATCCTTGAGGGCAACTTCGGCAATTCGATCGGCGTAGTAAGTGGTAATCGGCAGGCGAATCACTTGGGTGCTGCCGATGTGCATTTCGCTGAGCCAATAGATTTGGGCGGCGATCGTCAGGATGTCCGTTTGGCCATGGCGGCGACGCACCAAAAGGGGCTGGGGACTGGCGTTGGGGGCAACTTTGGCCTGTTTAGCACCGGTTGTGAGGACGATCGCCTCATGATCGTTGTGAACCCAAGCCCAACCTCGATCGGGGTTTTGCCACTGTTCTTGGTTGGTGTTGGGGTCGATCGCCCGCACCGCCGCCCGCGCCAACACATCCTTCACCACTTCCACCACCTCCAATTGCTCCAACCCATGGGGTCGCAATTCGGCTTCTAGGGCTTGCAGGGTAGCTAATTCGCTGTTTTTGACGGTTCCATCGCGATGAATTACCACGTGGCGCAGGGGTTCACCGCTTTGCTCAGTGAATGCACCAAATAAGTCGAGCAAAATATTGCGCAGGCTGGTTTCGCTGAAGGTTTCGCCCCGCTGCATGGAGGCGCTTGACCAGCCGATCGCCTGGCCTTGGCGGTTGACCACAAAGGCAGAAGCCCCGATTGTCCGTTCCTCTTTGCGGCCCAAATCTAGCCCCACAAAAGCTTGGGCAGTTCCCGGCACTTGGTGCAACTGCCAGGGAGCGTAACCCAGTTTTGCCAAAATGCCGAACACCACGTTTTGATCGCGCCCATCATTGTTGATTTGGCGCATGGTTTCGCGCGTCACCATTTGCGAACAGTAACTCTGTTGATTGAGGATTCTTTTTAAGGTGAAGTAGGGGTTAACTTGGGCGTTGTAAATTGGGTCTGCTCCGTTGGGGACAAAAGCAAAAATTAGGTCATCAGCATTCACGGGCAAGTTCTGGCAAACCTGACGTAGGGAGAGGGAATTTTGCGGATCGTAGGGACGTAGATCGCCAGCCCTCGTGAGTGTAATTCCAAATTCTTGGAACCGACTTTTTAAGGCTGACATATACTTTTTCACCTCTGCTTCCCAGGCTTGGGGATACAGCACTTGCGTCCGAATTTCTGCTGGTTTTTGGTGAAGGGCACGTTGCTTCCAACCACGCCAAGCTTCGTCTACGAGGATTGGTCGATCGGGCTGTTGTGGATCTGCTCCAAAGGATAGGTTTCTGGCCATGGAACCAGCGGTCAATTGAGTGAGGCGATCGGGCTGCCAAGGGCTGGGATCAAATTCAATTCGATCACCACAAATAAATTCTCGTTTGTTTAAAAGGTCGATGGTTCTTTGCATCAATTCCTGACGCTTAGCCAGTGGCAAAATGCAATGATTCAGCGATTTACTGGGTAAATCTTCACGGGCATAGATTCGTTTTAATAGTTGCGGTAGATGATGAAGTGGTTGGTAGCGAGGCGGATAGCCCACTGCAACGGCGGGTTGATTGGGATCCAGTTGTGCGGCCAATTCTGGGGCCAGATTTTGCCGATCGCGGTGATAGTCCAATAGGCTTTGGTTGCCTAATTCTGCGAGGGGTTGACCAATGGTGATCGGTGCAACACCCAGAAATTGGCAACTTTTGCCATCGTAAGTATGAATCAGGCGCTGTTTGGGCGGAAACTGCTGCCAATCGAATTGGTCGATTGTGCCAATGGATTGGTATTCATTCCGAAAGTGCAAGGTTAGGAAGAGAAATCTCGTCGAATTTTGCCAAAAATCAAAGGTTAGATATCGTCTCGCTTCGGCAATGATTCGGCCTTGGGGATCCCGAATTTGCATCGGCGGTTCGTTGGAATAAATTCGTTTGCGAGTTTCTTGAACTTTCTTGGCGCTATGGAGATTAATGGTTTTGAAAATGCTGCACAACCGATAATTACAGAGTTGAAACAGCCAGTTCTGATATCTGGGTTCGCTCAGATCGATCGCCTCGCTCTTGAGGATCTCAATTTCCAAAGGTTCTGAGGAGGTTTCGCAAAACTGCCGCAAACAGGCTAATAAGTTCGCGGCCTGTCCCCGGTCTTCGGAAATCAGGGCGAGGCTGGACTGATCGTTGGTCACCCACTGATTGAGCCGAAATTTGCAGAATCTTGCGAGGGAGTAGAGGGTCTCGATCGGGGTGGCACTGCCGATGATTCGCAGTCGATCGCGCCGGGCAGGTACAGCGCCAAGGGGCTTGCGCGATTGAAAGCTGAGTTCTCGAATATCCACAATTGAAGCGGCTATAATGAACGCATGAATTATATCACTTAAAGCATTTTGTTTTAAAGCACCTTGAGATTCATTCAAAGGTCATGATGAAACAATGCAACCCCACGCCCCCGATCGCCATCAAGTCGCCATTAAGTCGTCATCAATAAAATTCAATTAATCCAATTCAATTAGCCTAGATATTCATCTAATCTAATCAACAAGAATCAGCCAAAGTCATTCAAGGTTCATCGATATAAACTAGCCAAAATAAATGAGTAAGTTCAGACCCGGAATAGTTCGGGAGAGCGTCCACAAAAGCAGACCAATATACATTAAGCCCAAAGTCCATTGATACCAAACTACCAGTGAAATTTCGGCGGGTAAATGCTCATCTCGCATCCGCACATCGCTAAACCCAATCCGAAAAAGATTGATGGCGCTGAGGTCGTAATAATTCAGCCAGGCCCAACGCCGGTTCCAAAGGAGAGGCATGAATCGTTCCCGAAAGAAGTGATAGCGCGGCATGAGAGGTAAACGGGCGATCGGGAGTTGCACTTGCCGAATTTCACCATTTTCCACAAAGTAGCTCACATCCATCAGGTCATGGAACCGGCCGCGCCAATAGAGCTTGATCAGCAGGGCGATCGGGACGGGGCCGATCGAGATGGCAATGCTGGCCAGCGTCCACCAAGGTCGATCGCTGGTTTGGAAAATGGTTGCTAAACCCAGGCTGAACAACAGTCCGGCGCTGCCGCCCATCCAGAGGGTTTCGGGCCAGGTGGGCACGATCGGTTGGGGGCGCAACTTGCGAAGCCGATCGACCAACCAAAACCAAAGGGCGAAAAAGGTCATAGCCACCAACCCTACCCCCAACACGAGGCCGGCGCTGGTGCCAGCCCGACTCAGCAAAATCAACAGGTTGGTTCCCAGCCATTGCAGGGCGATCGTGCCCCAGGAGAGGGGGGTGCTGGTGCGATCGGCCGTGACCCGATCGCGCACTTTCACATAGGTTGCCAGGTCAACGCCCTCGATCGACAGCATTTCCGCCACGGTGCGCAGGGGTTGCCGATCGCGGGCTTGGGCGATCGCCTGGGCTTGGGTGGGCGAAAACCCGATCGACACCAACACCGCTGGCTTGGCCGCGTTCAGGTTCACCCCCGTGAGCCGCTGTTGCAGGGTCTTGAGCCGCAATTTAAACAGGGTGTAATCCACTTGGTTGGCATCAGCAATCTGTTCCACCCGCCGAAAGTTCCGCACCAGGGTTCGCAAAACCGTTTCATTGCCCTGCAAAACCGGTACTGACAAAATGCGCCCAATTTCCCCGGGGGAGCCAATTAGTTTTGCTTGGTCGCTGTCAAAGTCCAGCCCGGACACGTTGATATAGGCTCCGGGGGCAAAGCTGGCGCTGGTGAAGTCGGCTTCGTCCAGAATGGTGGCCCCGCGCAGGTTCAGGGGTTTGGCAAACCGCGCATTCCGAAAGGAGCTTTCGCCGTGGAATAGGCTGTCGATCGCATAAAAGGAACTGGCAAAACTGGCCCCATCAAACCGCACTTCGCCTTGCCAGTCGGCTTGGGTGAGGTCGGCGCTGCCATTCCAATGGCTTTTGCTGAAGTTGGCGATCGCCTGAAATTGCGATCGATAAAAATTGGCTCCCCGCTCAAAGGTGCTGGACTGAAAGCTAGCATTTCCGGCAAATTTAGCCCCATCGAACCGCGCTTCGCCCGTGAATAGGCTGTTCCGAAACTGGGCACTTTGGGCCACTAAACCGGAAAAGCGGGCCCCTTGGCTGAAGCGGCTGAGGGAACCCACCAAGGCTCCGCCCAAGCTCAAGCCCCTGGCTTCCACCGGTTCCAAAAAATAGGTGTTGGCTAGGCGCAGTGAACCACTAATTTGCAGACCTTCAAGGACGATCGGGCCGCGAAAGACGGAAATTTGCCAATCCAGGGGGCTACCTTCATCGAGCAACAGCGATCGGGACAATCGGCTGAGGTGCAAGAGTCGCAGTCGATCGCGCCCCAGTTGTTCCTGTTCCGTGGGGGTCAGCAAGGGCGACAGGGCCTTGCCATAGAGCGGCGCACGCAGGCCCAACCGAGCCAAATCCAAATCGCCCTGGATGCTGGATCCGCGCAAGTCGAGGCCCAGGCGTTCCTGTTGCAACTTGCTGGCGACCTGTTGATAAAAGGCTTCCCGAAAGTTGCCATTGTCGCTGCGCAGGTCGATCGCACTCTGGCTGAGGTCGATCGCGGGCTTGCCATCCAACAGTTGGGGATGTTCCAGGCGATCGCGCAAAACCTCCAGGGTCAAGGCCGGGCGATCAACCGAAGCCGCCTGCGCAGGACTGGCTGCCCACAGCCACCCACACCCGATCACCAAAACCCAGCAGATCCCAACCCCCCAGATCCGCCAGCGGTTAAACCATTGCTGAAATCCTATCCCTCGCCCAATTGCCACCCACGCCATATCGCGTCTGCCACTCGTACCACGTCGCGCATTTGCTGAATATCATGCACCCGCACCCAGTCGGCCCCGCCAGCCACACAGGCCGCACAGGCCGCCCCGGTTCCCCAAACCCGCTGCTTCGGATCCGGTTGCTCCAGAATTTTGCCAATGAAGCTCTTGCGGGAGGGGCCCACCAAAAGGGGGTGACCGAGCGATCGCAAGCTGGGCAAATGCCGCAGGAGGGCAAGGTTTTGTTCAGCGGTTTTGGCAAAGCCAATGCCCGGATCGATCGCAATTTGGGCCGCCGGAATCCCCGCCTCGATCGCCGCCGCCACCCGTTCCGCCAAGCTCGATCGCACGGCAATCACCACATCGGGCAAGTGTTGATCAGGCAACTCACCCAACCCACCCTGACCCGCAAAATCACTGTAATCCGTAAGCTGCTGCATGGTTTGGGGTGTGCCACGCAAATGCATCAAAATCACCGGCATACCCAAGGTTGCCACCGTGGGCAGCAGTTCCGGGTCATACAAGCCCCCAGACACATCATTCACCACATCGGCTCCCGCCTCGATCGCCGCGCGGGCCACGATCGCTTTGGTTGTGTCGATCGAAATGGGTAAATCCAACGGCGCAAAGTCCCGCCACCCCCGCCGCAGGGCCGCAATTACCGGCACAACCCGATCGATCTCTTCCTGGGCAGAAACCGGCTGGGCATCGGGGCGCGTCGATTCTCCGCCAATGTCTAACCAATCGGCCCCGTCAGCCGCCAGTTGGTGGGCCTGGGCGATCGCCGTTTCCAGTTGGTCAAACTGCCCCCCATCGCTAAAACTGTCGGGCGTGACATTCAGCACCCCCATCAAATAGGTGCGATCGCCCCAAGTCCAAGGGCGATCGCGCAAAATCCAAGGGGTCAAAGCACAGGAAGACAAGGGCACATCCATAACCAACCGAATGGGTCAAAAAATCATCAAGCCGGAATCCGCCCGGCCCATATCCACCCGGTCAAAACATGCTCAACCTTGACCGCAACCCAACATCAACTGCCCAACAAAAAAGGCAGCGAAGATCGCTACCTTTTACCTTGTGGACTGTTAGTCATCTGGGAGTGGAATGGCTCTCAGATCGGGGTTTTCGGACTTTCGCAAAACAGTTCATGCTGAAGAGTTTTCATGGAAACTGTTTGCAAATCGGAGCGGCGGGATTCGAACCCACGACCCCCACTACCCCAAAGTGGTGCGCTACCAAGCTGCGCTACGCCCCGATAGCCCAGTTACTATAGCATGTTTATTTGATTTGCCAAGGGCCCTGGTTAAATTTCTGTGCCCAAAGTGGCCAAGGCGGTCGATCGAGCTGGCCAGCCCGGGCCAGCGCGTTCTCAGAAATGATGAATTGCCCAGGCCCCAATCGTCGTAACAGGGGGCTTGAGCATCTTGTCCCCTCCGATCTGCCAACGGTGGAATCAGAGTTCCAGGCGATTGGACGACAGGCCCTAGGACTCTTCGGGCTTGAGGGGCTTGTCCCTTGCATCTGGGCCCGGACGACCATTCCGGCTACCCAATTGACGGCGCACATCGTCGATCGCGTCATTCAACTGGGCAATCTTGTCCTCCAGGCCTTGGCGCGCCGTTTCCATGCGGGCTTCACTGCTTTCGCTGGCGGCCAACCGGGGGCGACGGCGGGGACGCGGCGGCAGCTCGGCCCCTTCCCGATCGCCCTTTTCCGTCAGCTCTTCCAGTCCCTCATCGGAGTTGCGCGAGGCCAGGGCAGCCCCCACCAGGCCTCCCACAGCGCCCCCCAACAGGGCCCCCCAAAAAAATCCACTACCAAAACCCTCTCGATTTGCCATAACTCGTCCTGCGTTGAGAATGTTGCTTGTGCTCAGACTTGTACTCAGAAAGTAATGCTGGAAATAATGATCCGGGGAATGGCCTTCATCGCGATCGGCAGGTTGATCAGACCTATCAAACTAATCAAGGCGATCGATGAGACACGGCAGAGACCGATGCTGAAGCGACGAAAACCCCTGAAAAACCCCTGAAAAACCCCCTAAGAAAACCACTCTAGAAGGTTCCAAAGGCGCGATCGCCCGCATCGCCCAACCCAGGCACGATCCAACCGTGATCATTCACGGACTCATCGATCGCCGCCGTGTAAATCACCAAGCCTGGGAATTGCTGATTCAGACGTTGCAAGGCCGGAGGAGCCGCCACGATCGAAATAATCCGAATTTGCTCCGGCGTGAGGCCCCGTTGGGTCAATTCCTTCATGGCCGCCTCGATCGACCCACCCGTTGCCAACATCGGCTCTGAGATCAGCACCCGCGCCTCCGCCGGAAACTGGGCCGGTAACCGATTGAGATAGCAGGATGGCTCCAGGGTTTCTTCATTGCGCACCAAACCCAAGTGATAAACACTGGCCAAGGGCACTACTGGCAAAATCCCTTCCATCAACGCCAACCCTGCTCGCAAAATTGGCACCACAGCCATCGGAGTGGCGGGCGAAATAAACGTTGCCGGACAAGTTCCCAAAGGCGTTTCCACCTCTGCCGTTTCCGTGGGCAACCATTCGCGCACCGCTTCATAGGCCAGCCAACGCCCCAACTCCGTCAGCGCACTGCGAAACAAAGTCGGCGGCGTTTGGGCATCGCGCACCACACCCAGCCAATGCTGAATGAGGGCATGGGGTGGCACGTAAACGCGAAGTTGCAACGGCATGGGAAGAGCGAAGGGAAAGGTTTAAGGAGCCATCAACCCGGCCTGAAGCTGCCGACAACGGCCAAGGGCCGCAATTCGGCGACTGGAAATTTTAGGATGACGGGCAGATTCAGGTTGATTTTACCCGGTTGTTGGGACGGGCTTGCCGGGTACTGGTTGGATTGCGCGAGATCGATACGAGATCGATACAAGCAACACCCAGCAAGGATCGGTGGTGGGGCGATTGCGGGGCGATCGGGGGATGCATGGGGTCAGAAAAGAATTCTAATGAGAATCTCTTGCAAGAGAGTTGACAAAGATTCCTAGTAGCCGCTATTGTATTGAGCGTGTTCTTCTCTCTAGTAAACGGCGGGTGGGGCTAGTCTGCAATTGCGGATTAGTCCTTTTTTTTGGTTATTTTCCGGTTAAGACCGAGACCCGATCGCCCCCATCACTTCAACCCAGCCCGGCGATTCAGGTTCCACCTTGATCGACAAACTCTTGCAATAAATCCTGAAAAACCGTTGGCACACCCCAACCACGATCGACTCCACAATGCCCCAGAGGCAACACCCCGATCGGCCTCCGGTGTTGAATGACCAGAATCCTTGAACGCCCAGCAATTCAGCAGAGCATTCACGTTGGGTAATGGATTGGGTGATTAATCACTTTGGGTAATGGATCGCTTTGGGTGATTGCGTTGAACCTATTGCCCGATCGACCCGAGAAAACCAGCAGCAGCGGCATCTCTGGGCGATCGGGTTGGAGCCGCGCAACGAGAACGCTACACTCAAACATGGCCGCGCCCCTGGGCCTTGCCGTTGCTGTTTCGCCCTTTCCGTCGCCATGACCGCCGTGGATAAGCCCTCGATCGCCCCGACCACCACCGCCCTGCAAACCGATCCCTCACCCCGTGATTGGGATGCGATCATCATTGGTTCCGGCATTGGCGGATTGGTCACGGCCACCCAATTGGCCGCCAAGGGAGCCAAGGTGCTGGTGTTAGAGCGCTACCTCATCCCTGGCGGCAGCGCTGGCTATTTTGAGCGCGAGGGCTACCGCTTCGACGTGGGCGCATCGATGATTTTTGGCTTTGGGCAACAGGGCACAACCAACTTGCTAACCCGCGCTCTGGCAGCGGTGGGCCAAACGATCGAAACCATTCCTGACCCCGTGCAAATTCACTATCACCTTCCCAACCAGTTGGAAGTGAAAGTACATCGGGACTACGAACAGTTTTTGCAGGAATTGGGCGATCGATTCCCCCACGAGCGCCAAGGCATTCGCCAGTTTTATGACGAGTGCTGGACGATCTTTAACTGTCTGAATGCGATGGAGCTGCTGTCGCTCGAAGAACTGCGCTACCTCATGCGGGTCTTTTTCCAAAATCCCTTGGCCTGTTTGGGCTTGGTGAAATATTTACCCCAAAATGTCGGGGCGATCGCCCGACGCTACATCAGCGATCCGGAACTACTGAAATTCATTGATATCGAATGCTACTGCTGGTCAGTGGTTCCGGCGGATCTCACCCCAGCCATCAACGCAGGCATGGTTTTCAGCGATCGCCACTACGGCGGCATTAACTATCCCAAAGGCGGCGTGGGTCAAATTGCCCAAAAGCTGGTGGATGGGCTGGAAACCCACGGCGGCCGAATTCAATACAAAGCACGGGTGACCCAAATTGTGACGGAAGGGGGCCGCGCCGTGGGTGTGAAGCTCGCTTCGGGCGAACTGTTGCGGGCCAAACGGGTGATTTCCAACGCCACCCGCTGGGATACCTTCGGCCAACTGCTCGATCGGGATCAACCCCTGGACGAAAATCGTTGGCAAGAGCGCTATCAAAAATCCCCCAGCTTCCTCAGCGTCCACATGGGTGTGCGCGCCGATGCCCTGCCCGCTGGCACAGACTGCCACCACATCCTAGTCAAGGATTGGGAACAGATGGAAGCCGCCTACGGCACGGTGTTTGTATCAATTCCCACCCTGCTTGATCCAGACTTGGCCCCGCCCAATCACCACATCCTGCATGTGTTTACCCCTTGCTGGATCAGCGATTGGCTCAATCTCAGCCCCGAAGACTACCAAGCTCAAAAGGAACAAAGAGCACAAGAACTGTGCGATCGCCTCGCCCCGATCGTGCCTCAGTTAGACGCGGCGATCGACTACATCGAAATTGGCACTCCGCGCACCCACCGCCGCTTCCTGGGCCGAGTGGATGGTTCCTATGGGCCGATCCCCCGGCGCAAGCTTCCCGGCTTGCTCACCATGCCCTTTAACCGCACCGCCGTTAAAAATCTCTATTGCGTGGGCGACAGCACTTTTCCTGGCCAAGGCCTCAACGCGGTGGCTTTCTCCGGGTTCGCCTGTGCTCACCGAGTGGCGGCCGACCTGGGCTTGGTTTAAAGTCCAAACCCAATCCATTCCCTGGCGCTAATTTGCCCTTGGATTCTCAGTTCCCGATCGCACCCAATTCACAAAGGCTTTAATCGCCGCCGGTTGATTTTGGGGCTGAATAAATTGTGCCAACTGCGAAATTTCCAAAGCGGGAAAAAATGCGCTGCGATCGGCAATTTGGATCTCATCCCCCCGCAGGTTATAGAGCGTTAGTTGCTGGTCTTGCCAAATCAAGGCCTCTGGCACCCCGATCGCCCGATAGATCGCTAATTTGTCTAGCCCACCACTAGTTAAGTTGACCTCCACCGCCAAATCCGGCTGGGCTTTCAGCATACCAACGCAATAGCATTCATCGGGTTCTAAGCCCGCCGCCTTCGATGATTGCCGAAACGTTGTGGAGCCATAGGCATGAAGATCAATTTCCACTTCTTCGGCATAGCGTTCCAGCAATCGGGCGATCGCCTTTTTGATTAATTCATGCTCTGGCGACGGCATAAAAATTTCGAGGATCCCATCCAAATACAACAGCCGTAAGCCCGATTCATCCCCCAAGTGATCAAGCCAATGACTATAGCGCTGCCAACTGATTCCCGGCATCAGCAACCGCTGATCCGATCGTCCAGCCTGGGGCAGAGTAGGTAAATTACCGGCCACTAAAATAGTCATCAGCTCTAAAAAGAACGGGACTGAAAAAGCTGAGAAACGGATAACGAAAACCCAGGAATGATTTCTTCGCCGTCTAATCGATCGGTCAACTTCAGGAGGCGATCGGGTTCTGTTGCCGATCGATACACCAACACATGATTTTGACGCGGATTAATCACCCAGATCAGTCGAGCACCATTTTCAAAATACTCAATGAGTTTCTCGTCAATTTCCTCGATCGTATTGGTCGGCGAGAGAATTTCAACCACCAGATCCGGCGCACCCTCCAAGAACCCGATCGGTAAGTCATCTAATCCCTGAAGCCGCTCCTTGGCAAAGAAAGAAATGTCGGGCGATCGCTTGTTGCCATTTTTCATCTTGAAGGCAGTGCTGGAATCAAACAACGCGCCCAACTTTTGAGCCGCCACCACCGTAAACAAAGCCGCACTCAAAATAATCGCTAAGTACCCATGCTTGGCACCAGAATTACCCATATCAATTAGCTTCCCATTAACCCATTCATGACGATGGCCGTCGCGTCCCAACGCCATAAACTCCGCATCGGTGCAAGCCGGATGCTCAAGAGGGAGATCGTGAGTAGATTGGGTAACGACAGATCTTGAAGGGAGCATGGCAATAATCCTATGAACGAAAAATCTACTAGCCCAAAGTATTAATTCAGCCCTCAATAATATCGCATTGTTGTTGAATGACTAGCAGAACTTTTATTACTTGCTGATAATATGCTTCAACCTTTCCCAAGGTGATTCTTTGATCAGCACCATGAGCAATGCTATGTCTAGTTTTTACGATACTCGTAACCGCGTTTTGAATTTCTTGATCTATGTTTTCTAATTCCTTACTCCATTCTTCACTGAATTCCTTGGCTAATTCTTTTAAGCTATTCATGTCAGGATTTTGGAAGCGCCTCAATTTATGGCTGACATATTTCGCTACAGTAGGGGCTGCCTTTGACTCTGCATAATCAATATAAAATTCCTGAACAGTCGTCTCGATCAGTCCTGATATACGAACACAAATGCAACAAGCTAAATCGCTCTGGATTTGTAAATTGTCAACTGACTTTGCTCGCTGAATTAACGAATCGATGCGATCTTTTCCCTGATGAAAGTTTCGATAGGATGATGATGGCATGGTGACTAGGGAATATTCTCAAAAGCCAGATTTGCCAGTTCAATTCGCTTACGAACATTTTCAGAACTCGTCGTTTGCTTGGAATCGATACTAACTCGCCGAAACTCTTCACTAGACAACAAGTTCTCATAGGCTTCTTTTAGAGCCTCTAAGTCCTGAATAGGACATTTATCCAGTTGCTTCGCTAATGCAACCATAACTGCATCAAACACAGCAGCATGAAGAGCATGTCGAGGGCGAAAGGCTTTTTCTCCAATGCTGGAATACACCAAATTTACTGTTCTTGTAAAGATTACCTTCATTTGAAAGTCAGTGTAACCTTTATCGAGAGAACGATGTGTTTCCATAAAAGAGTTTAGAAAGTCCTTCATGGATTCTTTGTAATTTTGTAAATCAAAATATAGTGCCAAGAATCGGAGAATCAATTCTTGATCTTTCATTCTTTTACTTAAGTCTGGGATAATTGCTGACTTTTTGCCTTGAAAAATTTTCTGCCACTGCTCATATCCATTTAAATCGGATAGGAGTTCATTAAGCTTTCCTTGATAGGCAGCAGCTCGAACCTCTTGAGAAGATAGCTGACTCCCCCCTGCATTTAGTCGCTCAAAGATTTGGTAGATACTAGCCTGTTCATTGTCTTCATACATGCTTCCTTCTTGTCGAACAATGGTGGCAGAAATAATTGAATCATCGAGCTTTCGTCGATCAACTGCACTGAGTGTTTCGTAAGTCTTACCTAAAAAATGAGGAGAAATTTTACCCGATAGCATAAAAGGAACATAACGATCAGAGCCAGGATTTTCAGGAAACTGACCATTGTAAAAGTATTGCAAGCTCTTTAGTCTTTGCTGACCATCAATAACAATTAACTTATTAGTTCCGTTCTCTTGAGCTAGAAACACTCCAGGAACAGGAAGTCCAAGTAAAAAGGATTCGATTAATCGAGAAGCTTGATCGATTTTCCAAATATATGATCGCTGAAATTTTGGAATAATAATGTCGCCTCGATTTAGCCTCTTGACTAATCCATCAATAGGGTAATCTGCGCCATAGCTAGTTATTGGATAGTAGGTAGGAGGAACTCCATCATCAACATCACCTTCTATGTCAGCTTCTGAGTTTCCATTTGAGCTGGCAGATTTAGCCTCAGAAATTTCTTCTAGAACTTGATCGTCTAATACTGGTTCTGAGGGGACAAGATTAGCTTCCATAGTTTTTAATGGTTTGAAACCAATCTATGCATCGTGAACTATTAGCGATCATAGCACCGCCCCCCAGAGACAGCGGGTTGAAACCAGTGAGGCCAGTGAGTTGCGATACAGTATAGAATCGCCAACCGTTGCCCCCAGGAGGATCGATCGCCGTGGACGCTCGCTATAACCCCAACGAAATCGAAGCAAAGTGGCAAGCCGTTTGGGCCGAGCAAAACGCCGATCGCACGCCTGACCTAGCCGATCGCCCCCAGGAGCACAAAAAGTTTTACGCCCTGTCCATGTTCCCCTACCCCTCAGGGAATTTGCACATGGGCCATGTCCGCAACTATTCGATCACCGATGCGATCGCCCGGGTGCGACGGATGCAGGGCTACCAGGTGTTGCACCCGATGGGCTGGGATGCCTTTGGCTTGCCCGCTGAGAACGCGGCGATCGATCGGGGCGTGCATCCTGCCGTTTGGACGGAGCAAAACATCGCCCAAATGAAGGGTCAGCTTCAGCGCTTGGGCCTCTCCTACGACTGGGAGCGGGAAGTGGCCACCTGCCGCCCGGACTATTACCGCTGGACGCAGTGGATTTTCCTGCAATTTTTCGCCGCTGGGTTGGCTTATCAAAAGGAAGCCACAGTGAACTGGGATCCGATCGACCAAACCGTTTTGGCTAACGAACAGGTAGACAGCGAGGGCAAATCCTGGCGATCGGGCGCGTTGGTCGAAAAACGGTTGCTGCGTCAGTGGTTCTTCAAAATCACCGACTACGCCGAACAATTGCTGACGGATTTGGACAAGCTGACCGGCTGGCCCGAACGGGTGAAAACCATGCAGGCTAACTGGATCGGCAAATCCACCGGAGCCTTGCTGGACTTCCCGATCGTTGGCAATGCCGCCCTGGCCGACACCAAAATCACCGTCTTTACCACCCGCCCCGATACGGTCTATGGCGTGACCTACGTGGTGTTGGCCCCCGAGCATCCCTTGGTGGCACAGGTGACGACGGCCGATCGCCAGTCAGCCGTGGAAGCTTTCGTGCAGGAAATTTCGGCTCAAAGCGAGATTGATCGCACCGCCGACGACAAACCCAAGCGCGGCATCCCCACGGGCGGCACGGCGCTGAACCCCTTTACCGGCGAAGAAATTCCGATTTGGATTGCCGATTACGTGCTCTACGAATACGGCACAGGCGCGGTGATGGGCGTGCCCACCCATGATCAGCGGGACTTCCAATTCGCCAAAAACAACGGCTTGCCCCTGAAGGTGGTGATCGTACCGGAAGCGGGCGCGTCGGCCGAGGCCGCAGACCTGACGGCGGCTTACACGGAAACGGGCGTGTTGGTGAATTCGGGGCAATTTGACGGTACGCCTTCCTCCGAAGCCAAGGCCAAAATCACCGAATTTGCCGAGGCCCAAGGCTGGGGCAAAGCCAGGGTGCAATACCGTCTGCGGGATTGGCTGATTTCCCGCCAGCGCTATTGGGGTGTGCCGATCCCGATCGTCCATTGCCCCAACTGCGGCGCAGTGCCCGTACCCGATGACCAATTGCCGGTGGAATTGCCCAGCAATGTGCAGTTTTCCGGGCGCGGCCCCTCGCCCCTGGCCAAGCTGGACGACTGGGTGAACGTGCCTTGTCCCACCTGTGGCACACCAGCCAAGCGGGAAACGGACACCATGGACACCTTCATCGATTCCTCCTGGTATTTCCTGCGCTATCCCGACGCGCGCAACGAGTCCGCCGCCTTCGACCCGGCCAAGACCAACGCTTGGGCCCCGGTCGATCAATACGTGGGCGGCATTGAGCACGCGATTTTGCACCTGCTCTACTCGCGCTTTTTCACGAAAGTGCTGCGCGATCGCGGCTTGCTGAACTTCGATGAACCCTTCAGCCGCCTGCTGACCCAAGGCATGGTGCAAGCCATGGCCTACAAAAACCCGACCACGGGCAAATACATCGCCCCGGCCGATGTGGACTTCAGCGATCCCAGCCAGCCGAAAGACCCGGCCACGGGCGATCCGCTCGTGTCGGTCTACGAAAAAATGTCCAAGTCCAAATACAACGGTGTTGATCCCGAGGGCGTGCTGGCCAAATATGGCGCGGATACGTCGCGAATGTTTGTGCTGTTCAAAGCGCCGCCGGAGAAGGATTTGGAGTGGGACGATGCGGATGTGGAAGGGCAATTCCGCTTCCTGAATCGCGTGTGGCGGTTGGTCAGCAACTCCCTGGAAGCCCAGGCCGGCGAGGCGATCGCCCCCGATCCAAAAGCCGAAAAAGACCTGCGCCGCGCCATCCACATCGCCATCAAGGAAGTGTCGGAAGATTTGGCCGAAGACTATCAGTTGAACACGGCGATTTCCGAGTTGATGAAACTCAGCAACGCCCTGAACGACTACGCCAACAAAACCACGCCGGTTTTTGCGGAAGGGATTCAAACCCTGGTGTTGTTGCTGGCTCCCTTTGCGCCCCATTTAACCGAAGAATTGTGGGGGGCGATCGGGCAGTCCGGCTCGGTTCATGCGGCGACTTGGCCCGCCTTGGATGAATCCGCGTTGGTGGCCGATGAGGTGACGATCGTGATTCAAATCAAGGGCAAAACGCGCGGCACAATCCAAGTCCCGGCAGGCACCGACAAGGACACTCTAGAACAGCTCGCCCTCAACAGCGATGTGGCCCAAAAGCACATTGCTGGTCAGGAGGTAAAAAAGGCGATCGTCGTCCCTGGCAAGCTGGTGAATTTTGTGGTGTAGCGATCGCCTAGTCGCTTGAGTTTGAATAGAGATTGGATCGGACTCTATAGATCGATCCAATCTTTGTTTGATCCACAATGTTTGATCCAAAGTCTTGTCAAGATCAATGGATATTAAGGCTTCGATTATTGATCAGCAGGTCGAGAGCCTAGCGGAACGCTTAAAACCCGAGTTGCAGGCACAGCTCGATCTCAATTTACAGGGCGATCGAGGGCGACTGAAATCCTTAGCCTTCATCCACCTATGTGTTCGATCAATCCTAGATCTTGACGACCTAGCCACGCTTGATTGCATTGTGGATGGAGGGCAAGATTTTGGAGTGGATGCGATCTATGCTTCTGAAGAGCAGGATGGTGAATTCACGGTTTCTCTGTTCCAGGGTAAATATAAACAGAAACTGGATGGAACCAGCCATTTTCCCGAAGAAGGGATCAAGGGCTTAATTAATGCGATTCGGTATTTATTTGATCCGAGTATTAATTTAAATCAGAGCCTGAATCGCCGACTCCAAGCCAAAGTCGAAGAAATTAGAAGCCTGATTCGGGATGGCTATATTCCTCAAGTACGGGCGATCGCCTGTAATAACGGGTTGCGATGGAATGAACAGACCGATCGCCTGATTCAAATTGCGGGATTTGGCGATCAAGTGGAGTGGGAGCACCTCAACCCCGATCGCCTGATTAAATTACAGCAATCCAAGAAGCCCGTTAATGATACGCTCCAGCTTTCGGGAAAAATTCTGGTTGAGGATATTGAATTCAACCGCATCTTAGTGGGGCGAGTCGCCATTAGCGAGATTGCCACTTTGGTCGATCGCCATGGAGAGCGGTTATTTGAGCGTAATATTCGCCGATATTTGGGACTCCAAAACAATCGAGTCAATGACGGCATTCGCCAAACCATTGAAACCAACGCCAGCTATCTCTATTTCTATAACAATGGTTTAACGCTAATTTGCGATAAATTTGAATACAACACTCTACAAGGTAGTGATCATCAGGTACGGATTCAAAATCTACAAATCATCAATGGTGGTCAAACTTGCATGACCATTTATAAAACATGGGTCAATGCACAACAGCAGCTACCACTCGACCAGGCTCGCTCAGCGAATGCCTATATTTTGATTCGCCTTTATCAATTATCTAGTTTCAACACTGATTTAGTTCAGAAAATCACCTTCGCTACCAATAACCAGAATCCGGTTGATTTGAGAGACCTGAAGGCAAATGATGAGCGTCAAGCGCAATTAGAGCTGGATATTGCGCAACTGGGTTATCGTTATTTAAGAAAACGCAGCTCAGAGCGCCCAACTCAGCAGGATATTACTTCATCGGAAGCAGCCGCAGCCGTTTTAGCTGTTTGGAGAAAAGCCCCTCATCAGGCAA
Source organism: Limnothrix sp. FACHB-881 (assembly GCF_014698135.1). NCBI lineage: Bacteria > Bacillati > Cyanobacteriota > Cyanophyceae > Pseudanabaenales > Pseudanabaenaceae > Limnothrix > Limnothrix sp. FACHB-881. The sequence goes on along the minus strand of NZ_JACJSN010000015.1, from coordinate 31,121 downwards.
AATCTTCTACTCGTGAGCATTTTGGAAAACTTTATAATCGAATTTTTACTGGCAGCTTAAATGGCACACAGATTATAAGTGCTACTTTGCTGTATAGGATTGCAGATCATCGTCGTCGCCAACCGGCAAGTAGTGACCCGGATTTTGTGCGTTATGCTTCTTGTTTTATTGCCATGCAAATGGGGAAGTATCTTTTACAAGATTTGAAATTACAGCGAGTGGATGATTTAAATCATCAGCACTTTTTTAAAGTACAGGAGCTAATTCAAAATCAGGGATCCGAATATTTTGATCGCAGTGTCAAAAATATTGAGGATGCAATTCACCGTCTTTATTCAGCTTCCGCCCTCTCTTTGCAGCAATTGTCTGCAACCTTTCGGAGGGGTGATCTGATTAGTCAGTTAGCCGACTTTTAGACTGGGTTTCAGTCGATTGTTAATTGCATCCTTGACGATTGCTGAGTGTTGCCCAAACGTTTCTTTGGCTCTGCCCAGCACCCAGCCCAGCTTTGCATGATTGGGTTAGTGGCTGGCGGGTCGGGTGGGTTCGAGGCCGAGGGACGCTTCGAGGGCGATGAGTTCGTCGCGGTGGGCTTTGACCCAGAGCCGGGCGATCGCCCCTTGATCATTGGTTTCGAGCTGCAATTGCACTTGTTCGGTGCGCTGGGCTTTGCGTTGATAGAACCAACCGGCGGCCGGGGCCAGGAGGACTAGGGCTAATCCAGCATTCTGGATTTGGGGAATGGTCATGGACAAAACGAGTCCCAGACAAAGCAACCCGCCGGCCGCAAGGATGCTAAGGAAAATGGCAAGGGTGGGACTGGCGGCCACCAGGCCTTCAAAGGTGACGCGATCGTTGTCTGCATCCCGATTCACCAAGCGATACGATCGCCCTGAGAAGTAGCCTCGGAGCCGATCACGCAGTTCGGTTTCCGGAATGGTCTCGGGGATGTAGCAAGCCAGTTCCGTGCGGTCTTTGGCGGAAGCGCGGATGAAGAAGACCAGGCCGATTAACATCAACACCGTCAAGAACAGCGTGGACGAGACAACGACATCGTTGGACATGGCGAGTGACGGGATGTGGGGCGATGGGGTATGAGGAAGGCGCTGGGCTGGTGGCGTTTCTGGCAACAACTGCAACAATTAGTTACAAACCCAGCTCCCATCAGCATATCGGACTCGGGGCCGCGCGATCGAGCATGTTAAGGTGATCAGTCGTGTCCGCTCCCAGCCCACCGTGGTTAGCCAAGTTGAACGCATTGCCCGCTTGATGGGTCGCACCAGCACCATCAGCTTTTGGATCCAAATTTTTCTTGGGGTGATCGGCAGTATTCTGCTGTTGCTGACCACGCCCATGCTGTTTGCGCGCACCAGCCCCACGCCCGGTGCAGTTCCGGTGGGGCCGGGCCCGGGTTCGATCGGAGGGTTGGCGGTGGCCGTGGTGGCGATGCTGACTTTGCTGGCCAGCATCTATTACACCTTCACCAACACGCAACATGCGCGGCGGCTCCAGTCCCCGAAAAACGCCCGACCATCCAAGGCCGATACCCTCAAGCGGCTCCGGCTGGGGGTTTTGATTAATCTGTTTGGTCTGGGGTTGGCCCTGGTGGGGGCGGAGGCCGTGACGGGCCAGCTCACGAATAAGCTATTGATGCAAAGCAGTCCGTTTAATTTGGGTTTTGTGGATCCGAGTCGCTTTATTCAAGCGTTGGATGTGTTTGTGGTGTTGGGAAACACGCACGGGATGTTTGCCCATTTTTGCAACTTGACGGCCAATCTTTGGTTGATCGATCGCATCAGCAAGGCTGGGTCAAGCGGCGATTGAGGCGATCGCCCTGAAAGGGGCTTAAAAACGTCCCCATTGGCTCTTTGTTGATTTCAAGTTGTTGATTTCAAAGCCAATTTTCAAAAATCCCAATTTCAAAAAATCCCAATTTTTAAAAAACAGTCACTCAAAACAACAGTTACTCAATTCCAACGGAGCTATACCCATGTCGATCGCCCCTTCCCCTGAGCTGTCTTCGGATTTGTCTCCTGATCTGTCGCAACTCATCCGGGCGGTGGATGAGGCGGACTCGGTGGCCAAGATGGTTGGCGCGGTGCGATCGCTCGCGGCGGCCCAGGATCCGGCGGCGATTCCTACCCTGATGGCCGTGCTGGGATACAACAACCCCGGAGCGGCGGTGGCAGCGGTGGAAGGGCTGGTGGCCCTGGGGGAAACGGCGGTGGAGCCAATTTTGGCCCAGGTGGATGGCTATAACTACACGGCGCGGGCTTGGGCCTTGCGAGCGCTGGCCCAAATTGCCGACCCTCGGGCTTTGGAACTGTTGTTGGCGGCGGCTGAAACGGATTTTGCCCCCAGTGTGCGGCGGGCGGCGGCCCAAGGGTTGGGGGCGTTGCGTTGGGCACGAATGGCGGCGGAGCAAGTGCCAATGGCACGCGATCGGGTTTTGGCGGTCTTGACGGTGAATGCAACGGATTTGGAATGGGTGGTGCGCTATGCGGCGATCGCGGGGCTGGAGGGGCTGGCGCAATCGCAACCGACGCTGGGCGATCGCGTGTTAGGTTTGTTACGCGATCGAGCGACTGCTGATACGGATCTCGTGGTGCGGCTGCGGGCCCAATGGGCGATCGAGCAGTTGGCGGCCAAGGGCTGACCCAGCACGCGATCGTTTCGTTAGCAACCCGTTAACCACCAACCGTTAATCACCACTCGTTAACCATCCATGAGTTAACAACCAACCGTTAACCATCCATGAGTTAACTAGCAAATTAACTAGCGAGTTAACGACCCGCAACCCACAGGCCCACTGGCCCATCCACAGGCTGCGGGTCAAAAACCGCTCAATTGAACGGTCGCAACCGTAGCCTTGCCCCTTTGGCCCCCGGGATAGACTATGGGAAATCTTCAGGGGCCGCCGAGTGAGCGAAGATGAATTTTCGCGATTTTCCTGCATTCCGAGACCTGACCGCTGAACAGTTTCAGCGATTTCTCTCCTCCTGCCAGTCGGGAACCATCCCAGCCGATCGCACCATCATTCACCAGGGGAAACCCGGCAGCCACATCTTCTTCCTATCCAGCGGTCAGGTTCGCATCACCTTAAACACTGACTTGGGTGAACGGGAACTGAATGTGCTGTCGGCTCCCACGATTTTGGGCGAAATTAGTTTTTTCAGTGGCGAGCTGAGTTCCGCCAATGTGACCACAGCCACGGACGTTTCCGCGATCGCCATTGGGTTCAACACGTTGCGGGCCCGGCTCTATGGCGGCGATGCGGCCTGTGCCATCGTGACCCTCCATTTGGCTTCCACCATTGCTGAGCGGGCCGCCCACATGACCCAAAAGGTTGTGGACTTTTATGGTCACCAAGCGGAGATCCAAAGCACAACCCACAATCTCTTTGGCGAATGGAGTTTTCTTTAAACCGGCAATCGCAAAACAGGCGATCGCAGTCCATATTTCAGATGACAGCCCCGAAAAGCAGTGCATTTCGACGCTGTTTCCACCAACGCCTAGTAGTAGGATTGGAGCTTTCCGGGACGCGGCTCGATCGGGAGACTGGCCCTTGGTGACGGCACAGCAGGAGCCAGCCCCTTGGGTTGGCCGTGGCTCCTGGGCTGTTGGCTGCTTGCCCTGGCCCGATCGCCCCATCACAACAGCCCCGTACCAAGCCCCATCACCCAACTCCAAATTTCTTGGGAATATCGTTTTATGGATGCCATCCCAGCACAACTTAAAGGGCGCAGTTTCCTGAGTCTGGCGGATATCGATCGCGATGAATTAGAAGCGTTGCTGTCTCTGGCAGCACAGCTCAAAGCTGGGACGATCACGCCCATTTGCAACAAAGTGCTTGGTCTGCTGTTTTCCAAAGCGTCAACCCGCACCCGCGTTAGCTTCACGGTGGCGATGTATCAACTGGGTGGCCAAGTGATTGACCTGAACCCGATGGTGACCCAAGTGAGCCGAGGGGAACCCCTGGAGGATACGGCGCGGGTGCTGGGGCGCTACTTGGATGTGATGGCCATTCGCACCTTTGACCAAGCGGACTTGGAAACCTTCCGGGATTATTCCGGCGTGCCGGTCATTAATGCCCTCAGCGATTTGGCCCACCCTTGTCAGGCCTTGGCAGATTTGCTGACGGTGCAGGAGGCCTTTGGCACTTTGGCGGGCCTGACGGTGACCTATGTGGGTGATGGCAACAATGTGGCCCATTCCTTGATGATGGCCTGTGCCATGGCGGGGGTGAATGTGCGGATTGCCACGCCGCCGGGCTATGAACCCAATGGACAAATGGTGCAGCGGGCGATCGAGTTGGCGGGTGATCGCGCCAGTGTTGTGGTCACCACGGATCCGATCGCGGCGGCGGCCGGGGCCCAAATGCTCTACACCGATGTGTGGGCCAGCATGGGCCAAGAAGACGAGGCGGAAGCCCGCAAGAGCCTATTTGCTCCCTATCAGCTCAATGAAGATCTGCTGGCAAAGGCGGATCCGGAGGCGATCGTGCTCCATTGCTTGCCCGCACACCGGGGCGAGGAAATCACCGATGGGGCGATCGAGGGATCTCAGTCACGGGTTTGGGATCAGGCTGAAAATCGGCTGCATGTGCAAAAAGCCCTATTGGTCAGCATTTTGGGCCCCGATGCCTAGGAAATGACATCCTGAGAATGACATCCTGAGGCCGATCGGTTGGGGTGCAGCCCCGTGGACTCATGGCGGATTAACCGCCTCAACCGATCGCCTGGGTCGATCGCTTCAACCGATCGCCTCGATTAACTCCCTGGGTTGATCGACTTCCTCACAGGACTCAGCCCGGAGAAAGTTAACGTTATTTTTAATACTTAAAATTCAGAAATAATCTCGGAGATGACCAGCCCAGCCCCACTCGATCGCGCTGGAGTCGATCGTGAGGCCGCACCGCCAGCCTCGTCCTGGGCTGCCCTGGCCTCTCCCCAGAGGTTCAGGGAGCCATACGGTTACTATTGGCTGATTTTGTGCAATCTTCAACGGTTTTTTGAAATTTTGCCATGATTCTGTCGCGGTTCTCGGTGCTTGTATCTCGATCAAGAATCTGCCTAGAATGGACTTAAAGGCTCATCGCTTGCTCTGACAAACTCGCCCGAATCAGGCAAAAATCAATCCAAACCGCTCCAAGCTACTCCCAGTTGATGCTGGTTGATGCTGACCGATTCAAATCAACTACGAAAGTGAGGAGAAATGGTTGCGGAAAATTCCAAGGAGATCAGCCCAAAAAATCAGCCACAATAATTCATCACAGCCGATTTTGCTTTGGGGTACATTGCAATTTTCAAAACTTTACCTTTGAGCATTTAGGTCTGGTTTTGCATGTGCCTTTCTTAGTTTTTCGGTGAATCATGGTCAAGTTGGCATCATTGCATACATCAAACTACGCAGACTTTTCTCAACAGTTCGCGGTAGGAGTCTGATCCATCCCAAGCGCTCACCAGTCAACCCATTCACGCCAAGATTCTGGTCAAATGCGAGCGATTCCTGGTTTAACCCAAGCTGCCCAGGAAGGGCTAGGGGCTGGCAAATTTCTATCTCAAAAGGCGATTTAATTGATTGCTGTTTTGGGTAGGGTAAAAGTAGGGTGAATAGTTAAGCAACGTTGACCGGATTGGTTAACTCAAGATTGCCTGACTTGAGAGGGCTAGCGGTGGATTTCCTAATCGTTGGTCAAGATCGTGATCAATCCAACCAATCGCCCAAGCCGCAATCGATCATGATTCCTTTGGAATCTCGATCGGGCGACGGGTGATGGGGGTTGACTACTGGGCGATCGAGTCTTTAGACCCCAAGGCGATGGCGCAACGGAGAAGAACGGAACGATGCTGTCAACTAATTTGACGGGGCCCACGGCGGCTTCCGGCCGCTCCCGTGCTCGAGAGTTACCCACCATTCGGGCCATTTGCTTTCGCTCCGGTGGGTATGAGTTCGCGCTGCCGATGGCGGTGGTGCTGAAGGTGACGCACTGTCCGCCGCTGGACAATGGTGATTGGAGTCGATCGGGCTTGGTCTACATCGACAGTCAGCTCATTCAGGTGCTGGACTTGGCTCTGCTGTTGGATTATCCGGAACGATCGCCCAAGGGCATGGGCCAATTTCTCGTGATTGCCCGATCGGGAAACACGCTCTGTGGACTGCCCACGGATTCGCCACCGGACTCGATCGACCTGCCGCGCGATCAGGTGCTGCCGTTGCCGGCCCGCTTTGAGCGATCGCCCCTGGCTCACTTGGCCCAATGTGCCGTCGTGCTGTCTCCAGACACCACCCCACGCACCCTCTTCTTGCTCAGCCTGCCCCAGGCCCTCGACCAAGCCAACGCCGTCATGGGCACAACAGCTTCCGGCTCCCCAGGCTCAGCCAGTTGAAACATCAGCAAAACAGACCGGCAAACGCCAGCTCAATTCATTGCTCGATCGTGAAATCAATCGTGATCGTCAATTTTGACCATCTGAATCGTTAATTTTCGATAATTTTTATAATTTCGATTCTGATCGTCAATTTCGATCGGGTGCATGAGACCAACCATAACCGCGTGACTCTTCCATAACATCGCCCCTGTGCGCTTGGCCCGCCAACCCCAACTTTGACCATGACTCCAGACGATGCGACCCCCAACACCCTGAATGAATCGCTCGATCGCTATCGACAACAACAGTTCACCGGCCAAATCACCCTAGTTCCCACCAAAGGCAATCAACAGCGTTGGTCATTCTTTTTCTGTCTCGGTCGTTTGTTTTGGGTCGATGACGGCAAAAGCGATAACCGCCGCACCCTGCGCCTGTTGCAGGCCGTCTGTCCCAGCATCAAACAAAAGCGCTTTGCACTGCGGGAAGGGGATGCCTTTGCGGCCCAAAACTACAGTTTGTTGATGGTGTTGTTGCACCGTCGTGTTCTGTCCCAGGAACTGTTTTGCCAGGTGGTGAATGGGGTGATTGCCGAAGCGGTGTTCGATCTGCTTTGGCAAACCGGCGGCGTGGTGCAAGTGGGAACTGAAGTACCCTACGACCCCCTGGACGTGCTGAAGATGGCTTCGGTGACAGTGAAAAGCCATGCGGCAATTACGGAAGCGGCCCAGGCCTGGGCTGCTTGGCAAGAAGCCCAACTGGGTGATTTTCATCCCGACTGGGCCTTGGCCATTCGCAGCACGGATCAGTTGCGGGAACGGCTGGCCCCGGAGGTTTATCAAAAACTGGCCTTGGCGATCGATGGCCAACGCACCGTCCGTGATCTGGCGGTGCTGATGCGGAAGGACGTGCCCACCATTACCCGATCGCTGGTTCCCTATATTCGCCGCAACATTATTGATCTGCACCCGATCGAGGACTTGCCATCCTTGGTGGTGCTTCCCACGCCGGGAGCAGAGGGCAACGGTCGATCGAGCGATCGCCGCCAAACAGTCCCCACCCCCGCCGCTGCCACCACCGCCACCGCCGCCACCATCGCCTGCATTGACGACAGCCCCCAGGTTTGCGCAGCCATGAGCCAAATCATTGAACAGGCAGGCTATGTTCCCCTTTGCATCCAGGATTCCACCCAGGCGCTCACGGTGCTGCTGGAGCGCAAGCCCAAACTGATCTTTCTGGATTTGATTATGCCCGTGGCCAATGGCTACGAAATTTGTGCCCAAATTCGGCGGGTGGCCCTGTTTCGGGATATCCCGATCGCCATCCTGACCGGTAGTGACGGCATCATCGATCGCGTCAGGGCCAAAGTGGTGGGAGCCACGGATTTTGTCAGCAAACCCGTTGAAACCGAAAAAATTTTGACCCTAATTCAAAAATATCTGAGCGCCGCCACCGCTCCGGTGAATAGTCCCGCTGGGGCAACGGCTGCCAGCTTGAACCCCAAAACGGGCTAAAAATTGCTCATTTGGAGCCAAAAAGCTCGCTTTTCAGCACTTTCGGTCGATTAATGCCTGAAATCTCTGTTTTTTGAAATTTTTGAACCGATTTGGCACGGTCTCGCCCCCATCTCCCCTCGATTTTTGCTGTTGTTTCGCCCCCCATGTCCCATGCTGACTCCACCGCCAAGCAATTTCCGATGCCTGAAAAGGCAGAAGGTTCGCGATTCTCGCCCCATTCTGGGCCATGAAATGACTCAGGTTTCCATCGTGAATCAATCCCTTGACCCCTCGCAGTAAACGCTTAGAATGCACGATGGAGATTTGCTCTCCAATTGGGATGAGGGTCGATCATCATTGGGTCGATCGCCATTCAAGCGTTAGCAATTCAAATTTGCTGCTTGACTAATGCTTTTCTGCTTAGTCTATCTATTCTGTTCACCGCTGTTTGCTCTGTTGGATTGGCTCTGTTTTTCGACTCAGCATTGACCGAAAATTGACTCAGAATTAGTCCAGCGTTAGCCCCAAGTTAGCCCCAAGTTGACGACGAATTGACTCGGAGTTGACGCTCAGGGTTGACTCCAAGTTAACGAAGCATCATCCTTTCAAACTCCTCCTCTCAGCCTTCTCCCTATGCAAACGATTTTGGTTGTTGAAGATAGCCCGACCGATCGCGGCGTGATGATTCGATATCTGCAAGACGCTGGTTTGACGGTGGTGGCCGTGGGCAGCGGGGAAGAAGCCCAGAAGGTTTTGGACACCCAAAAGCCCGCCTTGATTGTTCTCGATGTGATTTTGCCCGGTCAAAGTGGCTTTGAAATTTGTCGGCAACTGAAGCAAAGCGAAGCCACCAAAAGCATTCCCGTTGTGATTTGTTCCACGAAGGGAACGGACGTAGACAAAACCTGGGGCACGATGTTGGGGGCCAATGCCTATTTACGAAAGCCAGTCGATCCAGATGAGCTGATGCAAACGGTGCGGCGCTTTGTGCCCTAGCGGATTGCGTTGACTTGCGAAATCGGTAATCGAGCAGGATGAATTCCAGGGTGGTTGAAGGGGCGATCGATTGGGTTTCGGCTGAAAATGGCAATTTGTCGATCGAACCCACAGCGGACGGGTCTGTGACCTTTCGCTCAGAGCGGTTTGGCGAAACCTTCCACAGCCGCCAAGGGGCCTGGCAAGAGGCGCTGAGTAAGTTTGTGGAACCCACCCATTTACCCCAACGGGCAACCAGTCAACCGGTGATTCGGATTCTGGATGTCTGCTATGGCTTGGGCTACAACACGGCGGCCGCCCTCACCGCCCTCTGGGCCCTCAATCCGGCCTGTGCGGTGGAGTGGGTGGGTCTGGAACTGGATCCAGTGGCCACAAGGGCGGCTTTGCCTTACCTGTTGGCCACGGCGCGATCGGCTGGGGCAGCGTTGGGGTTGGCGGAACCCATCCTCGGGGCGATCGCCCAATTGTTGACCGATCTGGCAGAACAGGGGCAAGCTGCTTGGCCGGCTCCGGCCTCGGTCACTCCAAAATTCAGCACCCCGGAATTAATCACCGGCCCATCATCACCCCCCCAATTTCGCGGGCAACTGCTGTGGGGGGATGCGCGGCAAACCTTACGGCCCGTCCTCGATCGGGGTTTTCGGGCAGATGCGGTGTTTTTGGATCCCTTCTCACCGCCCCGCTGTCCGCAACTGTGGACGGTGGAATTTTTGGGAATGGTGAGCCGCTGCTTGGCTCCCGACGGCCGCTTGACCACCTATTCCTGCGCGGCGGCGGTGCGATCGGCCCTATTGGCGGCGGGGTTGCAATTGGGGGCTACGGTTCCCTTTGGCCGGCGCTGGCCGGGAACTGTGGCGGCCTTTGTGCCCTTAGATTTACCGCCCCTTTCAGCCCAAGAACAAGAACATTTGCAAACCAAGGCCGCCGTGCCCTACCGCGATCCCCACTTGACCGACGATGCGGCAACGATCCTCGATCGCAAAAACCAAGAACAGGCGCGATCGCCCCTTGAACCCACATCCCGCTGGAAGCGTCGCTGGTTTGGCGATTGTCGCGCCAAGCATTAATCACGCCAAGCATTAATCACACCAAGCATTAATCACACCAGGCATTCATCGCACCAGGCATTGCACCAAATATCCAAAATCATTTAACCCATCAGTTATTTAACCCATCAGTTCACCGCCAGCCCGCTCAAGCCCCAGAGAGCCACTGGCACAATCGAACAACACCCGTGCGGAAATCCTGATCCGCCACAGAGTTGCATTAGTCTGGTTGAACGACGTTGCGACGATAGGTAACGATCTGGTCTATGGATTATTTGAAGCTTCCTGAAATTTTCTTGGCGCTGCTGCTGCTCACTCCGCTGCTTTATGCCTTGACGCATTTCCTGTGGGAGCTGAGTCCGGTGCTGGCGGTCATGGTTTACTTTGTTGGGGTTTTAGGCATGGGCATCCTGGGCTTTCGGATTGTGGATGAGTCTTGAACATGGTGTGGCGGCCAAAATCTGCCCAAACCTGCCCAAATTTGGGGATTAATTAGCCCAGAGCGCACCCCGTCGCCTAGAACCTAGGCCGACTGAGGTGGGGCCGTCAGTTCTGGGGCGGCGGATTCCGTCTGTCGCAACAGATCCAAAATTTGGTAGCGATAGTCCTGAAAAGCGCTCGATCGCCGCAGGGCCTCATCCCGCTCCGCCGGTAGCTCGATCGATAACTCTCGGCGAATCGTGCCCGGCCGCGCACTCATCACATAGACCCGCTGCGACAGAAACACCGCCTCTTCCACGTCGTGGGTGATGGTCAAAATAGTAGTGCCCGTATTGCGCCACAGCTCCAGCAGAAACCCCTGCATCGACTCGCGGGTTTGCACATCCAGCGCCCCAAAGGGTTCATCCATCAGCAGAATCTTTGGCTGGGAAGCCAGGGCCCGGGCGATCGCCACCCGCTGTTTCATCCCACCGGACAACTCCTTGGGCAGGGCCTTGGCAAAGGGCAACAATCCCACCACATCCATGTAGTACCGGGACTGTTCGTAGCGATCGGCGATCGGGGCCCCCTGCAACTTCAACCCAAAACCAATATTTTCCTCAACGGTCATCCAGGGGTAGAGCGTGTAGCTTTGGAACACCATGCCCCGATCGGCTCCCGGCCCCGTCACCGGCTGCCCATCCACCAACACATCCCCTGCCGTGGGTTGCTCCAGCCCCGCCACAATTCGCAGCATGGTGGATTTTCCCGATCCGGACGCACCCACCGCACAGACAAATTCACCCGTTTCCACATGCAAATTAATATCTTTGAGGGCGACCACCGGGCCGCGATGGGTGACAAATTGCTTATACAAATGCTTGACTTCTAGATGCATTGCTCATTGATTCCGTACTCATTGATCCCGTGCTCATAAATTCCGCGTTCAATTCCAATCAATTCCAATCAATTTGATCGAGCGATTACTGTGCCCATTGATTCCGCGCTCAGTTCAAATTAGCTTGATCGAGGGATGACTGTTTTTTCATCTGTGGGATTATTTCACCGCCCATCGACAGGAAAAGCGCAAAAACATCCGAAACAAAATATCGATCGCCAAGCCAATTAAACCAATTACAATCAAGCCCGCAAAAATCTCGTCGGTTTTCAGAAAGCGTTGAGCCACGCTAATTCGCCGCCCCAAGCCCTCCGTAGCCGCCACCAATTCCGAAACAATCACCAAGTTCCAAGCCGCCGCCATATTCACCCGGCAGGTATCGATGATTCCGGGGGTGATGTAAGGGAAAATGACTTGAAAAAGTACCTGTAATCGGTTGCCGCCCAAGGTATAGGTGGCTTCAATCATTTCCTTGGGGACAAACTTCACCGAGTCCATCACCATCAAGGTGTTGAAAAAGAGTGTGCCAATAAAAACCAAGAGAATTTTGGGCACTTCTCCGAGGCCAAAATACAAAATCAACAACGGAATGAAGGCGGTGGCAGGCATGTAGCGAACAATGCCCACGATCGGCTCCAGGAGCGATCGAATGCTGGCGAATGTGCCCATCAACGTGCCCAGGGGGATTGCAATCACCGTGGCCAGGGCAAACCCACCCAAAATCCGCATCAAACTAAATTGAATATCCTTGGGCAATGCGCCGCTGTTCCAAAGCTGCCCGATCGCCCCCACCACTTGGGCCGGAGAGGGCAAAAACAGGGGTCGCACCCAGCCCGTGCTGGCCAGCAGCCACCACAGCACCAAGGGCACCCCGATCGACAGCCCCATCAACAACCAACTGAGCCGAGACGGAATCGGATCGGCGATCGTCCAAAAGGTGCTGGGGCGCAGCATCCGAGCGGGCCCCGGATCGCGCACTAGGGGCGGATTGTGGGGAATGGGCACATGGGAAGTCATGGTCTGAGGAAAGAGGGTGAGTTTGCAGGGCCATGAAAGGGGCGATCGGGCAGCAGATGACAGGCTCGCCCTAGGTTGCCGGTTGGCGTTTGGCGGCGTAGGCCTTCACGAAGCGATCGTCAAAGAGTTTGTTCAGATTTGGCTTCGATTTTGCCAATCCAGAACTGGTTAAAAAGTCCGAAATTTCTTGGGCAGCAAACACCAACGAAGAGCGATCATTTCCCGGCTGGAAGGCCTTCAAATTGTCCTCCAGGGTAAAGATCTTGGTTCCCGCTTCGTATTCCCGATATTCCTCAACGGAAACTCCCGCCCGTTGAGCCATAATGCTGTAGGATTTCTCGGGATTTTGCTTAATGTAATCCAGCGTGGCAAACCAACTATCCACCAAAGCTTGCACAGCCGCCGGTTGCTCATCCACCAGCTTGCGGCTAACTGCCAGGTGATCGGAAATGGCTCCCGGGAAGTCTCGAGAGCTAAAGAGTTCACGGCTGCCGGGTCGCTCCAAGGCCTTCGTGGTGAAGGGTGCAAAAACGCCCACCGCATCCACCTGACCGGCCACAAAAGCCGCTGCTGCCGCGCCAGTTTCCAACGGCTGAATTTGAATATCTTCCGGAGCCAAGCCGGCTTTTTTCAAGCCCAAGAGCAATAGGAAATGGTCAACGGTTCCTTCTTCAACGGCAACCCGTTTTCCTTTCAAATCAGCAATTGTTTTAATCTCAGCACTGACAATAATTTTGTCATTGCCCGTGGAGTTGTCATTGGTTAAAACAATCACCTGATCGGCCCCAGCGGCCAAAGAACTAATCGTGTCGTTCAGGGTTTGGGCATTGCCATCCAACTGCCCCGCATTCAGGGCGTTAATTGAATCTAAATAGCCGTCAAACCATTTCAAATCCACATTGATTTGGTTTTGATCGAAGATTTTGGCTTCTTGGGTCACCTGCCAAGGAACCCAACCGGGCCAAACGCTAAAACCCATTCGGACGATCGGGGTGGTGGTGCTGCCGGGGGTGCCATTGGGACTGCCACCGGAGTCAGGCGCGGGCGCACAGCTAATAGACAGAAACAGGGCGGCCAAAAAACAGCCCAACCAACTGAGCAATCGACGACGTTTCAGGGCATTCAGCTTGAGGGCATTCATAGGCTTTCAGGGGCTTTCAGAGGTTTTCGTGAATGGACAGAAAGATGAGAAATTCAAAATTAGGGGACTCAAAACGAGGGAACTCAAGGCCCTCGGCTCCAGAGCTAGAAATTGAGCAAACAAGATTGCCTCAATCCTTACCCTCCAAAAAACACAGGGCAATTCCGAAGAACTGCCCTGCAAGGTTTTAGACGGTAGCCAGGGAGGCGACCCGATCGCCCGGTTGAGTCGTGGCCGGCTGGATCGATCGCCCCGTGGCCTGGCGCACCCAGTTCAACCAATCGGCTAACCCTTCGCCGGTTTTGGCGCTAACCGGGAAAATTGCCACCTCTGGGTTGATTTGCCGCACGTTGGACATGATTCGATCGAGATCCACCTCCAAATAGGGGGCCAAATCCGTTTTGGTGATCAGCAAGCAATCGGCCTCCCGAAACATCACCGGATATTTCAGGGGCTTGTCTTCCCCTTCCGTGACGCTCAGGAGCGCCACCTTGGCATGTTCACCCACCTCAAATTCAGCGGGGCAAACCAAGTTGCCAACGTTTTCCACCACAACCAAATCGATCGTTTGGGGATCCACCAACGTCTTGAGCTGATGGATGCCCCCAGAAACCATCCGCGCATCCAGATGGCACGATCGCCCCGTATTGATCGCCACCACCGGCACGCCACACCGCCGCAGTCGATCGGCATCCAGTTCCGTGGTCATGTCCCCTTCAATGACCGCGATCGCCAACTCCGATTGCAACGCGCTCAGGGTCGCCTCCAACAGGGAGGTTTTCCCTGCTCCGGGGCTGCTCATCACATTCAGGCAAGTGATTCCCCACTCGTCAAAATGCTCGCGGTTGTGGTCTGCCCCCGCCTGGTTCGCGTGCAGCAGGTTCATTTCCAAGGCCGCGTCAAAGGTTTGGTGCATGGCGATCAACTCCTAGGGCAAGCAACAGCAAAACGACAGCAAAACAACAAAAAAATGGCAAGAAATCAGGCAAAAAAATGGCAAGAAATCAGGCAAGAAAATGACAAGAAATCAGGCAATGAAAAGGAAAACCAATAATCAGGATCAAAAGCCCGATCGCCCCAAAATAGCCAGACCTAGCAATAGCCAGCATTCGAGATCGCCAGAAACGGCCGCTCAGGGTGGATTGGCGTTAAACCAGATTGGGATCAGCCGTTTCAATGCCGTCCCTCCGGAGGGGATCCGCCACCGCCACCGCAGCGATCCCCTCGGAAGCGTCACTAGGCCGCAGCCCAGCGATCGGTTTGGGTTTCCCGATGGGCGTTCTGATATTCAATGTGGGAAATTTTCAGCTCCCGACCCGATCGAATATCCTCCATCGGCGCGTCACAGGTGGGACAGGCGTAGTGCAACCCCACCTCCGGCCGATATTCCGCTTGGCAAGCGTGGCAAAAGGCCACCAACGGCACCGACTCAACCACCAACTCCGCCGCCGCCAGAAATGTCCCTTCTCGATAGGCATCGAAGGCAAACACCAGCCCCGCCGGTTCCACGCAGGTGAAATCTCCCACCCGCAGATGTACCCGCGAAATTTGCGGGCGATCGGGCTGGGACTCCCACCAATCCCGCAACGTCAACACGAGCGATCGGGTCATATCGACTTCATGCATGGGCGCACCTATTCCTTAACTGGGTTAGAGGTCTGGCACTGGGTTGAGATATCGGGTACTGGGCGAGATATCTGAAGTTCATGACCAGTCCCCAAAAACGTCAGGGCAACTAAGACCAGCCATCCTCAAAAATCTGCGCTTCCTCATGGATATAGGACGGCTTTTCCCGGCGCGGCAACTGTCCCGACAGCACCAAATTCGCCATCGCATCGCAAATCACCCGCGTTGCCATCAGGGAAGTCATGTCGCTGATGTCGTAGGGCGGCGACACCTCCACCACCTCCAAGCCACAGATCGGCGCTTGGCGAATAATCCGCGACAGCAGATACAACGCCTCCCGAGGCAGCAACCCGCCCGGCTCCGGCCAGCCCGTTCCCGGCACAAACCCCGCATCAATGCAGTCAATATCGAAGCTGATATAAACGCAATCGGTGCCGTCCAAGGCGCGTTCCAAGGCAAAATCCACCGCCGCGTCTAGCCCAATTTCCGTGATATCCGTCACGGTCAGAATGTTGGTGGCCCGTTCTCGACAAACCTTCACGCCTTGGCGCGGCACTTGCCAACCGCCAATGCCCAACTGCACCAGGTTCTTGGCCGGCGCATTCTGAATGTTGGTGGCGTGGAACCAAGGACAGGTGTGCATCCGCTCATCGAGGTCGGTTTCTTGGGTATCCACATGGCGATCAAAGTGGATAATGCCCACTTTTTTGTCCCCCAAATGGCGACAAACGCCCCGCACTGTGGGATAGCCGATCGAGTGGTCACCACCCAAAATAATCGGGAACGCGCCCGACGCAAAAATGTGGGCAATTCCCTTAGAAATCTGATCAAAAGACTTCTCATTGTTGGCGGGAATTGTGAAAATATCCCCCACATCACAGAGGGTAATTTGTTCCCGCAAATCAATGCCCAGCTCAAAGTTATAGGGCGTGTAAAGAGCCGAAATGCGCCGAATTCCTTGGGGTCCAAACCGCGTTCCGGGGCGATAGGTTGTGCCGGAATCGTGGGGCACGCCCACAATGGCCACGTCATAATTTCCCACCTGGTTCACATCTTCCAGATAGGGCGCTTTCATGAAGGTATTAATTCCAGCATAGTGCGGCAATTCTCCCCGAGAAAAGGTCGAAATTGTCCGGTCTTTGATGCTGTCGGCGGCTTCCAAACCAAACCGCAGGGCCTGATCTACTTCCTGCTGCCAGCCGGTCATGGGCAGCCGAGCTTCTAAATCCAAGGCACGTTTTGCTTCGGATTCGCCACCCTGATAGTTGGGACGTTCAAAAATACTCATCGATCGCGATGGGGGTTTGGGTTTGCAAATGACTACGGAAATGGGGCCGAATCGATCGCTCCATTCGGCTGAGGTCACCTGCGCGAACTTCCCGAAAATCCGAACTACAAAGCCCGGGGGTTCCAGGCAATCCACGCGATGTGCCTTTGACCTCCCGGGCTTTTATCCCGCCGTGTAGCTGATGCTCAAAGCTGGTTTTCAAGGCCAGAGAATTGGGGATAAATCCACTGGTCATGCCACTGAGCCATCAGCTTGCTTCTCTCGGACCAGTCACAGCGATCTGAAATTCTTTTGGAATTACCTGGAAGCTGCCGGAACCCTAGAAGCCATGTATGTTTAGCTTACCCTCAAACATACCCTAGGCAAAAGCCAACCCAAAAGTTGTATCCCCCACTACGGGATGCAAATTAACTAACCCGATCGCAACTCAAAATAACAACTCAAAATGACAACAAAGGTTACCAGTCAATTAAGAATCATCTCGCTGCATGAAAAATCATGGCCCACCACCCTCCTCCTCAACGCTAAATCCATCGTCAAATCCATCAGCTCCCATCCCGATCCATCCACCCACAGCCTCACCCACTGAAGCGATCGGCCATGAAGACGTTCCTGAGTGCTTCCCCAAGGCGGCTTAGGCACGGCGCAGCTTAAGCACCGGTTATCAGCGCCGGTTAACCGATGCAAATTAATGAAAATTCGCGAGTTAGAAAATTCGCGGGTTAATTGAGCGGGTTAATCAATTGGTCGATCGCCCGCTGCCTGGGTCAATTTCCGTCCCGATCGCCCCGTCATCACACCTTTTTTAATCACTCCGGGGCCCCACTCAGGCTCCCAAAGACTTCTCCATGTAGCAATTCCACGGTCTGCTTGCTCCCATTCCCCTCTGGTGAGATAGTGTAGGGGCTAACTCGGGCGGTCGTAGTCCATCTGCCTACTGCGACGCGCGCTCTACACCCCGGGATTTAGCTGTTTCTTGAGATCGCGGCGCGCGCCGATCGCTGTCCCCCACTCACCTTCTCCAGTCGAACGAGTTCGAGCAAGTATGGCTGTCGCTACCCAATCCCTCGACGAACTGTCTATTAATGCCATTCGCTTTTTGGCGATCGATGCCGTTCAGAAGGCGAACTCGGGTCACCCCGGTCTGCCGATGGGCGCGGCTCCCATGGCCTATGTGCTGTGGAATCAGTTCCTCCGTTTCAATCCCAAGAATCCGAACTGGTTTAACCGTGATCGCTTCGTATTGTCGGCTGGCCACGGCTGTATGTTGCAGTATGCGCTGCTACATCTGACGGGCTATGACAGCGTGACCATTGAAGACATCAAAAATTTCCGTCAGTGGGGATCGCGCACGCCCGGCCACCCCGAGAACTTCGAAACCCCCGGCGTGGAAGTTACCACCGGCCCCCTGGGTCAAGGGATTTGTAACGCTGTGGGCTTGGCCGCTGCGGAAGCCCACTTGGCTGCCAAATTCAACAAGCCCGATGCCAAGATCGTCGATCACTACACCTACGTGATCCTGGGCGATGGCTGCAACATGGAAGGCGTGTCCGGTGAAGCTTGCTCCTTGGCTGGCCACTGGGGCTTGGGCAAGCTGATCGCGCTGTACGATGACAACCACATTTCGATCGACGGTAACACGGATATTTCCTTTACCGAAGATGTCAGCAAGCGCTTTGAAGCCTACGGCTGGCACACGATCCACGTGACCAACGGCAACACGGATTTGGCCGCGATCGCGAAGGCGATCGAGGAAGCCAAGGCCGTCACCGACAAGCCGACCCTGATCAAGGTCACCACCACGATCGGCTATGGTTCGCCCAACAAAGCCAACACCGCTGGCGTACACGGTGCGGCGCTGGGCCCCGACGAAGTGAAGCTGACCCGCGAAAGCTTGGGTTGGAGCTACGGCGAGTTTGAAGTGCCCGCCGAAGTGGCTGAGGGTTGGACGAAAAAGGCGATCGAAACCGGTGCCAGCCTGGAAGCCGAGTGGAACAGCATCTTCGCCCAATACAAGACCCAGTACGCCGCCGATGCCGCTGAATTTGAGCGGTTGCTGCGCGGTGAACTGCCCCAAGGTTGGGACGCGGATCTGCCCACCTACACCCCCGCTGACAAGGCGGTGGCAACCCGGAAGCATTCGGAAATTTGCCTGAATGCGATCGCCCCCAAGCTGCCCGAACTGATTGGCGGTTCGGCGGACTTGACCCACTCCAACCTGACCGAGCTGAAGTGCTCCGGCGACTTCCAAAAGGGCGCTTACGAAAACCGTAACGTCCGCTTTGGGGTGCGCGAGCACGGCATGGCCGCCATCTGCAACGGCATCGCCCTGCACAACTCGGGCTTGATTCCCTACTGCGCCACCTTCCTGGTGTTCGCCGACTACATGCGCGGCGCAATGCGTCTGTCGGCCCTGGCGGAAGCCGGTGTGATCTACGTGTTGACCCACGACTCGATCGCCCTGGGTGAAGATGGCCCGACCCACCAACCGGTGGAGACGATCGCCTCGTTGCGGATCATCCCCAACATGCTGACCCTGCGCCCCGCCGACGGCACGGAAACCTCCGGTGCTTACAAGGTGGCCGTGGCTAACCGCAAGCGTCCCAGTGCCCTGGCCCTGACTCGCCAAAACCTGCCCAACCTGGCCGGTTCCAGCGCTGACAAGGTGGCCCAAGGTGCTTACGTGATCGCCGATTGCGAAGGCACGCCCGAACTGATCCTGATCGGTACTGGTTCGGAAGTCAGCCTCTGCGTCGCCGCCGCCGAGCAACTGACCGCTGCCGGCCACAAGGTGCGCGTGGTGTCGATGCCCTGCATGGAACTGTTCGACGAGCAAAGCGCCGAATATAAGGAATCGGTGCTGCCCGCTGCCGTCACCAAGCGGTTGTCGGTGGAAGCTGGCACGACCTTCGGTTGGGCCCGCTACGTGGGTTCGGCCGGCGCTTCGATCGGGACGGACACCTTTGGCGCTTCGGCTCCCGGTGGCGTGTTGATGGAGAAGTTCGGCTTCACCGTCGAGAACGTGTTGGACAAGGCTAAGGCCCTGCTCGGCTAATTCCCGCACCAACGCTCAGCTTGGATGTTCGGTTGCAAGGGGTCACGGCCCCTTGTGACCCGGCAGACCACTGAATCTCGTTCGACAATTTATTTTTTGAACAAACAATCGGGTTAGTCCTTGTGGCTAGCCCGATTTTGTTTTTCGCATTTTGGTCTTGTTTTTGGTTGCTTGGACTTTGTTCCTCAAGGAATTGCTTTCCCAAGAAAAGCGTTCAGTCGTTGAGGTCGTCGAGCAACTGACTGGCCATGAGCCGAACCAAGGAGGCCGCCGGGCCGATCGGCTCCAGCCATTGCACATCCACATCGGTGTGATCGCGCTGCCAGCTATATACCTGTTCAAATAAGGCATCGGTGAGACTACCGGCAAACAGGAAATAGGGAAAGATGCCGATCGCCCGGTGGCCGGCAGCGGCAAACTCCGTGAGCCGATCGAGCAGCGTTGGGGCGATCGCCCAGTAAGCCAGCGTGATGCCCAGTTGCTCCGCCAACTGTTCCACCAATTGATTGCCCAGCGGGTTCCGGCTGCCATGGGCCACCAGCACCCAAGCCCGGCGCGGCAACTCCACCGCAACCTTGCGCCACTCCTCCGTCATGACCCGATCTAAGCCGGGCCATACGCCCAGGGGAGGATAGAGCTGCCATCGATCGCCCCATTGGGGCCCCATGCTCTGGGTTGCCAAGGCCACTTCCTCGGGGACATCCACCGTGGCATGGACTCCCATCGACAAAAAGAGGGGAATGATTTCCACCCGCACTGCCCCGGCCGATCGCGCGCGTTGGGCAAACCCCACTAACTGTTGATGCAGCGGCGTGCTAGCCCCCTCCAACTGGGCCACAGCCACAATCGATCGCACGTTGGCCGCCGCCAGCGTTGCCGAAAGCCGACTCGCCAACAACTCCACCGCTTGACGGGGACGATGATCGCGACTGCCATGGGCTACTAACACCACAGCACGCAAAACCGGTCGCGAAGGATCGTTAATCGATCGGGGATAGCCCATGGAGTCTGTCGAAAACCGCTAAACGAAGCGTCATTAGTCGGGGGCGATCTCCGGTCGTTTCACATGCCAGTGAGTTGCCTGTTCATAAGCATGAGCCACTTCCAGCACCAAATCTTCCCGCAGCACATCGCCAATGATTTGCATCCCGATCGGCATCCCGTTGCGATCAAAACCACAGGGCAAGCTCAGGGCAGGCAAGCCGGCCAAGTTCACCGGAATTGTCATCAAATCCGACAGGTACATGGACACCGGATCATCAGTCTTTTCACCCGCCTTGAAGGCCGTGGTTGGGGCCGTGGGCGAAATCAGCACATCCACCCTTGCAAAAGCTCGCTCAAAGTCTTGCTTAATCAGGGTGCGCACCTTTTGGGCCCGCAGGTAATAGGCATCGTAGTAACCCGCTGACAGGGCATAAGTCCCGATCGCAATCCGTCGTTTGACCTCGGAGCCAAATCCGGCGGCGCGGGTCTTTTCATACATCTCGAGCAGGTTCTCGCCGGGGGCCCGGAAACCATACTTCACCCCGTCATAACGCGCCAGGTTCGCTGAAGCTTCCGACGGCGCAATAATGTAGTAGGTTGGCAGCCCGTAGCGGAATCGGGGGCAGGAGACCACCTCAATTTCAGCACCCAGCTCCTGAAGCACCTTCAGGGCATCTTCAACGGCCTTTTCCACTTCCGCGTCCAGGCCAGCACCGAAGGTTTCTTGAATCACCCCTACCTTTAGCTTGCTCTTGGGGCGGAAATCCGGAAGCAGGCTCTTGGCATAGTTGGGAATCGGCACATTCAAACTAGTGGAATCTTTGGGGTCATACCCCGCGATCGTCCCCAAGAGCAGGGCCGTATCTTCCACCGATCGCCCAAAGGGCCCGACTTGATCCAGCGAAGAGGCAAAGGCCACCAGCCCATAGCGGGACACCAGGCCATAGGTGGGTTTCAGGCCAACCACGCCACAGAAGGCAGCGGGCTGACGGATCGAGCCACCGGTATCAGAACCGATCGAGACCAGACATTGGCCTGCTGCGACGGCCGCCGCCGACCCACCGGAGGAACCACCAGGCACACGCTCCAAGTCCCAGGGGTTCGCTGTCACTTGGAAAGCGGAGTTTTCCGTGGAGCTGCCCATGGCAAACTCGTCCAGATTGGTCTTGCCGACCATCACCGCGCCCGCATCGAAGAGCTTTTGGGTCACGGTGGATTCGTAGGGCGGCACAAAGTTATCCAACATTTTGGACGCGCAGGTGGTGCGAATGCCGCGCGTACACATGTTGTCTTTGATGGCGATCGGGATGCCAGCTAGGGGGCCGATCGACTCGCCCGCTGCAATTTTGGCATCCACACGCTGGGCTTGCTCCAGGGCCAAATCAGCCGTGAGGGTCAAGAAACTCTTCACCCGTGGCTCGGTCTGGGCAATGTGGTCAAGCGCTTCGCGGGCGATCTCGACGGCCGAGCGCTCTTTGCGAACGAGTTGTTGGTGTAGCTCGCGGATGGATGCCATTGGGAATGCTTCAGGATGCGTAGAAAGGCTGCAAAATTCTCAGGCTTTCGGATGGATTAGGCAAGCGGCACAGCGCCCAATTGCATCAATTCGGGTCATCAATTGCGCCATCAACCAGATCTGATTAGGAGGTTAACAAGATCCGCTGGGCAACATTCTGACAATAATCGATGGAAAAAATAGGACGACTGCACAGATGGCCGTCTCTAGGATACCAAACCATTGTTGAACCCCCTGGCCCCAAAGGGGGTTCTGCGGGTGGTTTCTCCATTTCGGCCCCGGGGAAGTGGGCAACCAGGGATCGATCGCCCCGATCTCGCCCCTAGGGAACCATGGGCAGATGCTGCACCCGCGACAGGGTTTGAGCGATCGCCCAAAGGCTATGGCAACTGGGTTCCTGTTCCGGGGGTGCTCCCTTGGCGGAAGGCTTGGGAGAAGGCAGGGCCGCCTGATAGGCCGTGCGCAGTTGCTGGAACACCGCCGCCCGATCGCGTGCCCCCGTGGCATCCAGCCGCACAACCAGCTCTCCGCTGGCCCGCTGCTCAAAAGACTGTAAGCCCAACTGTAAGTCGGGATTCACTGCACTCACGGATTGACAGGCACTCACAAAAGCAGACCAGTCAATTCCCTGGGGGAACGTCCACTCGATCGCCATCAGCTCGTTGCGAACCGTTTGCTCAAACTCGCCGGGCATGAACGATCGGGTTCCTTCCGGCAGGCGATCGCCCCTCGTCAGGTACAGATAATCGCAAACCGCGTCACTGAGGGACGTTTCAGAATCAATTTCCCAGCCTTGGATGCAAGCCCCCGTCAGCACCGTTCCCATGAACCTTGCGCCCCTTGCTTCCACCTCCGTCAAATCCGCCGAAGACAGATTCGCTCGGGTGAAATCAGCCTTATTCAGCTTGGCTCCCGTCAAGGTCGCACTGGTCAGATTCGCGCCGGTTAACTGGGCACGCCACAGATCCGCCCCAATCAAAATGGCATCGGCAAAACTGCACTGGGCCAAGATGGCATCGCTAAAGTTGGCTTCCAGCAACTTTGATCGACTGAAATCCGTCCGACAAAGCACCGCGTCCATAAAACTGGCGCGGCTGAGTTTGGCATCGGCCAAGCTCGCTTCGCTGAGGTCAGCCCCGATAAATTCCGCTTCGATCGGCTTCGATCGCCGCAAATCAGCCTTGCGCAAATTGGTTTCCACCAACTTGGCCCAAATCAAATCCGTATCGACCAAGATCGCTCCCTGCAAATTGGCCCGGGTCAAGTTTGCTTGGCCCAAATCCGCCCCGGTCAGGTTGGCCCCGGTTAAGTCTGCCCCCGAGAGATCTGCCCGAATTAGCTTGGCATGGCTCAGGTTCACCCCCTTGAGATCCACACCACGCAGATCAATGCCACTGAGGTCGGGTTTCGCCTCCGACTGACGAGAGCGCCAGTGGTTCCAAGCGTTCACCCCTTTTTCCAAATGCACCAGCTCAGAATTAGCCCAGCGCCACTCACGTCTCGCGGTGGCGATCCGTTCAATCAGGGCAAGCCGTGGATTGTCAGTCAAGGTGTCCTCCTCAGTCGGATCATCGTCGATGGCAATTGCAAAAGGATGGGATCGGGGGATTTCAAAGAGATTTCAGGGTTTTGAGGCAAATTTAAACCTCCTGATTCTTTTTCTGTTGTACTTCAGTGCTCCGAGGCGTTGTTGGTGGGTCGGGCCCCTTCAATCGCCAGTCATGGGCGAGGAAATCTGGGCTAGCGCGACCGATCGCGCAAAAGCCGAACAGCACCTAAGCAGTCACTGAACCGTGATTGAACAGCAATCGCTCAGACCGAGAAATTGCACTAAATTTGGCTGAGACGGCGATAGACCAATGCCAGCGCATTGGCATCGCCCACATTGCCCGGGAATAAAACCACAGGCAAATTCGGAAACTGGGGATGATGGTCGGCGGTTTTGACGACGGAAACACCGGGCAAGATCTGGCCTAGCAGTCGAGCCGATCGCAAGGCTAAACCGTCGCTGAGGGTGTCGTTGGAGGTAATGCCCCCTTTGCTAATGAGGTAACCAATATCCTCCGGCAGCCCCCGCTCGATCGCCATCAGCAGGGCCGAGACCGCTTGCCCGAATTCCAAGCGAATGTCCACCGTCTCAAAGGTCAGCTCCTGGCGGCTGGTGTAGATCACAGGTGTTTTACCATCAGCACGCACCCGCTGCACCTCTGTCAACGCGCGATCGCACAGGCTAGCGGCAATAGCAGCGCGATCGGGCCCTTGCAGTTCTGCCACGGGCACTTCAATGCCCACCACCCCCGGCTCCGCCAGCAATTGCTGAAGCTGTTCGGTGGTTTTGCGCACATGGGAACCCACAATCGCCACTCCCGATCGCCCGTCTCGGACATACTGGGCCATCGCTTCAGCGGCCACCGGCTGGGGTGGCAGGGCCGCTAAGGCCGTCAGGATGCTAGCGGCCGATCGAAACAGGAATCGCTTCCCCTGGCTTGCCTGAGACAACAGGGCCGCCGCAAACTGATTTAAATCAGCCTGCACTTCCCCATCCACCACGCAGCATCGATTCCCGGTCAAGGCTTGCAGTCGCTGCTCCAGGGTCAGCCGATCGCCGCGCAAATCGGCCAATTGAAACCGCTCCACATGGTCTGCGGGAATGCGCCCCGCCGTTTTTTCCGCCACGTAATCCGGCAAGTAGCTGTGGCGATAACCAAACACCGAAT
Source organism: Limnothrix sp. FACHB-881 (assembly GCF_014698135.1). Lineage (NCBI taxonomy): Bacteria > Bacillati > Cyanobacteriota > Cyanophyceae > Pseudanabaenales > Pseudanabaenaceae > Limnothrix > Limnothrix sp. FACHB-881. The sequence goes on along the minus strand of NZ_JACJSN010000015.1, from coordinate 6,553 downwards.
CGCAGGCAAATTCCGTCTCGTGGACGGGGGTATCCACACCGTTCACCTTCAGATAATGCACACTGTCGCGGGTGACGCGCCCCCCTTCAAAAAAGGCCGGCACCAGGAAATGAGCATCAAAGGGCCCCAACTCCTCCGCGATCGCGTCAGTCTCCACGGGATAGTGGCCACGCAGGGTTGAGTCCGATCGACTCACTACCAGCCAATCCGTCAGCCCCACTTGGGCGATCGCCTGCTTCAAATTACGACAAACCTCCCGCGTCACCGCGTCGGCCGCCTCCGCCGTCAAAGCCCGCGTATTAGTCAGCACAAATGCAATTGGCGACGCATCCTCCAACCCCAAACAAAGGGTTTCCACATCCCAACGCATTAACAGCAAGCAACTATGAACCGTCTGGGATCCTGTTGGGTCATCGTCCAAAACAATAATTTTGGGCGCTTTGGTCTGGTCAGAGGGAGAGGCGCTAGACATTGCGGTTCGCTCAGGGAAAATCGCAAGACAACCTTTCTATTTTGCCTGCAATAGTCCTGAAAATCACGCTTTGCAGCAAGATGATGTTAGAGCTTAAATTTCTGAGCTGGTGATTAGCTTTTAAGGGGTCTTATTCAATTAACCAATCTGATTGATTAGCAAACTCAGCTTGCCAAGTTTCTGGAAAATGCTGCTTTAGGTAATGCTTGAGATCTTGATTGGCTTCAAGAAATCGTGATTTAAGGCGCTCATAAATTACGAGATCCGGAGTGGGATAGTCACCGGCATTATATTTAGTAAATCCTGAAAATTCATGGGCTGGCAATCCTAGGAATTGCACAACTCGCGCCAGGGTTCCTTGGGGATGCTGGTAGAATTTTTCACTGTTCAGAATCAGCAGTTGATCAGATCCGAAGCGCGATCGCCAAGGTTCGAGCTGCTCGGCGTAGCGTCCCCGAGCCACATAGCTGTAATGCTGATAGGCATAGCTTTGATAGGCTGGATCAGATAGAAAACGATCAGGTTCGCCGGCCAAGCGCTCCGATTCCGCATTCAAAGCCGCCTCCAAGTCCAAAGATTCAAACTGCCACCGCACCTCATGGTAGTAGTGGGACAGGGCGCGATCGGCTGGATTTCGTAATAGAACAATAATTTTTAAGCTTGGATCAAATTTCCAAGCCCGTTGAGCCACCAAAGGATGAAAAATATAGTAGGGACTGGCTTCACCAGTCATTTCATGAGGTTCTGAATTGGCAGGAAACTGTTGCAGATACCAATCAATTCCCTGGTTCCACTGCAAATCGAAGAAATGGACTTCTTTAGTTGCTGCTGATTGAATTTGAGGATGTTGCAGCAAATATTGATAAAGAGAAGTGGTTCCTCCCTTTTGCACACCAATAATTAAAAAGCTAGGCTTCATACTAAACTAGTTTCTTGAAACTACTTGTGACTGAAATGGTTGATGAGTTAGGAATTTTTCTGATTTCAACCTGGCAATCAGCTTTGAGTTAATGAATAGACTCTTCAAAGAATTGATTGGTCAAAAATTGACCAAAAATTAACCCAAAACTAGTTAAGCATTAGACCACGTTTAAGCCGTCTTTTGAGCCGCCGCCACCAAGACATTTGTGCCGTTATTCGGGTTGATTCGAGGGTGGTAGACATTTGCTGAAGTTGCATTTGTTGCGCTTGAATTTGCTCTGACTGAGCCGCGCAATGTACAAGCAGGCGATCGAGTTCCGCTTTCAGAAACGATTGCGATTTTCGCAACTCAGCTAACTCAGCCAGGTGACTGACTTGGCGATCGCGCAACTGTTGCAGTCGATCGCGCTCTAAGGTTAACGCCTCTTGAGCATCCAACAAGTCATTTTGCAGCCGCTCACACTCAATCACCGCCGCTAGTCTTTCCGCCTCCTTGCCCGCAAATACCGCAGGAAAATGTGTTGCGTAAAGCTTGGCATGTTTGGCACAAATATATTCAAACAGGCGCGATCGTTGCTCGGGAATATTGCAACCACTGACCATCGAAGCCGGGCGACAACGATAGGCAAACCCCACCGCTTCCAAGTGCAAAAACTGCCAGCCCCGTTCAGCAATACTAAGCCAAAAATCCCAGTCTTCATAGCCCAATTGATCGGGAATTTTGGAGTCATAACCGCCAATGTCTGACCAGATTGAGCGACGAAACACCGCACAGGCATCGATCGCATTACCGCGCAGCAGCAAATCCACTGAAAATTGAGGCACTTGCACCAACCCAGATTCGGCTCCAAATCGCTCTAGGTTGCCATAAACGACACCCACTTCCGGATGTTGTTCTAACAGTTCGATCGCCCGAGTCAGGTATGGAAGCTTGACACAATTATCCGCATCCAAGGGCAAAATATAACAACCTTTTGCTGCTCGAATTCCACAGTTTCTGGCCGCCGATAAACCCTGGTTTTCCTGGTCAATAACTTGATAGCCCTGAGCTTTAAGAACTGAGAGTTGCTCAAGAGTCAGTGGATCCGTTGAGCCATCATTCACAACAATAATTTCCCAATGACTCCCGCCACAGCTTTCCACACTGGCGATCGCCTCATTCAGAAATTCGCCATGGTTGTAGCAGGGAATCACCACAGATAACAGCACTGGCTTTTCAACAACCGAAGGAATCACGAATTCCTGTTGAGGCATACCTGAGTTCATGATCTAATCGCCCTACATAAACTTGGCTTTCAGACGTTTCAAAGCTTGCTGTATCCGCCAACCTTTAGATTGCTCAACCGCTTTGAGCTCCGCTTGCGTCTGATCTAGTTTTTCCGCAAACTGCTGAGATAGTTGATGCATTTCCTGTTGATGGCGAAAATTATTCTGAATCAAGCAACCATGCAGGGCCAACACAGCACGTTCTGGCGGTACACCGTCATAAGTCGGTGGATTGTCATCAATACTGGGCGCAACAGTGACCCAATTCGGCATAGAACTGGATAGATCTGCCACTTGATCTAAGGCTTTTAAGAGTGAAAAGTATCGCGGCGCAATTGTATAGAGCGATCGCGCCAGCGGGTAATCCCAACCCAAGCTTGCAAACAGTTTAGGGTCAAAAATTTGAGAAAGAACTTCGGGTTCAGCTTGATCTGCTTGAATAGCTAAGTTCAGCTTAGTTTGTAGTAGCTTTAGCCCAGTTTCTGGGTTTTCTAAAAAAGCGTTGACATTAATCAGTAAACTTTGGTCTTGATGTTTTTCATAAAAGCGCAGGAGCGATCGATTATAAACATACCAACTTCGTAGCGCATAATCGGGGTTTGCCACAAATGTTGGATGATTGACTCGCAACACTGAATCTGCCACATCCCAAGGGAATCGATACACCAGCAGATAGCGAGCATTGGGCAATAAATCAGCCCAAAAATCTAAGAGTAGCGTTGTTCTCGGGTCTTTCCATCCCCACAATCCTTGACTCGATCGACTGGCAATTAAAGCTTTAGCATCCGGCAGATAAGCATCCAGATTTTGTAAATTGAGCTGCTCGCTTTCCGTCCAGCCCCAATCTGGCCAACCCAGATCATTCGCAGGCGATCGCTCCTGCAAAATTCGGCGTTGAAATTCTAGGAAATCAACATCCTCAAAATAGCCCTTGGCATTATGAATATCGCCATCTAACAGGCGATCGCCCAAATCTACACCGAGCGCTCCCACTACCGCCGTCATCAGAGAAGTGCCCGATCGATGCATTCCTGACACAATCAGCGGCATGTTATTGGGCAGTAAATTTTCAGATCCCGAATGAGCCATAACCATTAACAAATAAATCAACAGATGAATCAAAAAAACGATGGCAATACTTCCAGTAGGATGCAAATTGCCCGATGGGTTAAATGATTCAGAAAAATGTCAATCCTTAAACCAATTAAACCTTCAAAACCCTCACGGTTCTGAAGCCTTGAGCGGCAATGTCACGGTAGATGCAGGCCCCGCATAAACCGTCACATCAGGATCCACTACCCAATCAATAATGCCACTAGCATGGGAAAAATCTTCCACCTGCACCTTAAACATGGCCGCATCAATCCAGCGATCTAAATAACCAAAATGCCCATCAATTGTTCCAGAAACTCCAGCATTCATAAAGTAAGCACCTGCATTTAACAGACACTTAAATCGAAATTTGACCTTGGCCACCGAGCCAGCTTTCACCTGCTCAATCGCAAAGTTACGCCCCACCAACGATGCGCCACCTAACTCCAAGCCGCTCACAGTTTTAATGAGCATTCCGAAGCGAACTTGCGTCACATCTTGCTCAAATTTCACGGTGTAAGTGTACAGATACTCATCCCGACCAACAAGATAGTTCACCACCTCGCCATTTAAAGTTGTAATTTTTGGATCCTGAATCTTCGCGCCCCGAGAAATATAGGTGATCGTTTGTGGCGGCTGCATCTGAGCATCAAAGTAGGCCTTAAGCCGAGTTGTTCCCAGGTGCTTCTGCGGAGTCCGGGGCGCAACCGGTTGCAGTAGATCCGTTGAAGCTGCCATGCTTTCAATAATGGTCAGTTCTTTGTGGCTAAAAACATTAGCTTCTGAGCCGTTTAAGCGCCGAATTTCTTCTCGTAGCTCCTGAGCTTTATTGGGTGGAGCGTAGCTAAGTTTTTGATACTTATCAACAACTAATTTCGGATTACCATCTAATAGCAATTCACCGCGATCCAGCAAGATAGCGCGATCGCACAACTCAATAATTGTCGATGCTCCATGAGAAACAAAGAGAATCGTTCCTCCTGCATCTCGCACTGCATGAATCTTCGCAAAACACTTTCGCTGAAAAGCCTCATCTCCTACAGAGAGAGCTTCGTCAACCACCAAAATATCAGGATCCGAATGGATGGCAACGGCAAATGCTAGCCGTACAAACATGCCACTCGAGTAAGTTTTGACTGGCTCATCTAAAAATTCGCCAATATCCGCAAATGCAGCGATTTGGTCAAACTTTGCCTCTACTTCTCGGCGTGACAGACCCAACATTTGAGCATTGAAAAATACATTTTGCCGACCCGTAAATTCTGGGTTAAAGCCACTTCCTAACTCCAAAAGTGCGGAAATTCGCCCCTGCACTTGCACAGAACCACTGGAGGGCTGCAACGTTCCCACAACCATCTGCAAGGTTGTACTTTTCCCGGAACCGTTTCGGCCCACAATGCCTAAGGTTTGTCCTCGGGGAACCTCAAGGTTGAGATCTTTAACCGCCCAAAACACATCCGCTTGCTGACGATTCGGTAACAGCAACTCCTTCAAGCGATCGACCGGCCTTGCATACCGCTGAAACGATTTGGAAACACTCTGAAGCGAAATAACAATATCGTTCATTAGGGCTAAGGACAGTCAGACTCCAACCAAGGATAATCACCAGATCTTCGTGCCACGACACAGATCCGGTAACCCGCAAATTTACAGGTTCCAAACACCTTAGCAGAAACTACTCAGCATTGATGCATTCGCCCGGTCGGATCCAGCATCTCCTAAAGCACATCCGCAAACCCTGGACGCAACCGACGATAAACCCAACGCCCTACACCATAGGCCGCAAGCGAGTAGCCAACCGTTGCCAGCCATTCTCCCCAATGCGTGATCTGCCCCACAATCGCCAGCTCTCGGTAAATTTCAACGACTACCGCTGCTGGATTCAGCCACAGCAACCAATCACGCCATTCAGCCGGTACCGCCGAGAGTGGATAAACAATTGGGGTCAAATAAAACAGCATACTCAGCACAACCAGCAAAGACTGTGCTAAATCTCGAATAAAAACCGTTAAGCCAGCAACCAAATAACTCAGCCCGATCGTCAGCAATAGTTGTGGAATCCAAATCAACGGCATCAAAATTAAAGTTAACTGTAGTTCCTGGTGACTTACTGCTAACATCGCCACCAAAAGAAGAAACCCTGCAAAGCTCTCCATAAATGCAGATAGTACAGGAACAAGGGGTAGTAACCCCAAAGGAAAAACAACCTTCTTAACTAGATTCGGTTGGGTTAAAACAACCGTAGACGCTTGAACAAGCGCATTCGTAATCGCAGTCCAGGGCAATAGTCCCGCGTAGAGCCATAGACCAAACGTAAAGCTATTTGAATCAACTCCAACGAGATTGAGCTTAACTTTGAGAACAATTGAAAAAACATAGGTATAAATAAAAATTTGGGAAATTTGATGGGCGATCGTCCACAAATTTCCCAAACTTGATCCTTTATATTTAGCCTCCAAGTCTCGAACAACTAGAGCACGCAACAACCCTAATTGCTTAACTTGCTGATCGCTGAGTAATAACATTATCAATCATCTCTGAACAACACAGACCGGGACTGCTACAGCCTACGGTACAGACTAGCTCAGTTTATTTTCTTATTAAAGAGAACCAAGAAAGTCTCAAAATTGGTCAAATCTCATCATTCATTAAACATCGCGAAACAAGGGAAGGGGTTCTAGATAATGCTCTAGAACCCCCCTCCCCTCTCTTCAATTATTAACCTGGCATCGAGCTATTTTCGCAGGGGGCTACCCCCCAACTATCGTCGCCGTAACAGCGTTTCACAACCGAGTTCGGGAT